>NZ_GL882869.1:0-324 GCF_000195655.1 Klebsiella sp. MS 92-3 | reverse complement strand
GGCAGCAGCCCCCTGCTGCCCGCCTGACGTGTGAGTGGCGTTAATTCACCCGCGCAGGCAAGGTAATTTGCTGCAGGGCATTCGCCATATTAATCTGAATCAGCTCTTTAAGACCTTCGCGCTTAATAAACTGGCTCCGGTGCTTACTTTTCACCTCTTCAATACTCTTTTTGATCTCTTGCGCCGGCAGTTTATACCAGCCGCGAGCCTGTTTCTCACCGCCCATTTCCAGCCACAGCGATGAATAACTGGCTTTCACCAGATCGCTTTTCACGTGGTAATCAGAATCGATGGCGGGTGATGCTGCCAACTTACTGATTTAGT
>NZ_GL882868.1:1098-1801 GCF_000195655.1 Klebsiella sp. MS 92-3 | reverse complement strand
AATAATGATAACACTGTTATCATTATTGATAACTCAAATAGGGTTCAAAGATGAGTAAGGATGTCGAGAGAATCACTCAGATAAATGACCAGGGTGAGATTATCGGCGGCTTCGTTGCCGTTATCCGCCCTAAACAAAAATCAGCATTTCAGAGGCATTTCACCATGAATCAAGACGCATTACGGATCTTGGCTAAGGAATTAACCGGGGAGCAATTCAAGGTCTTAATGCTGATGCTTGCAGATCTGGATTACGAAAACTTCATTCAGATCGCCCAAGCAGATATTGCTGAAACTTTAGGGATGCAGAAAACGAATGTTAGTCGCGCCGTTCGCGCGCTACTGGATGTTGGGGTGATCTTTGAGGGACCTAAAGTTGGCAGATCAAAAACATACCGGCTGAATGAACAATTTGGTTGGAAAGGCACCGTAACCAACCACAAAAAGGCACTCAAAAACGGCTTTAGTGTCATTCAGGGCGGCCGGATTTAAAGAGCCAGCGGCAGGCGGACAATCAGGGCTACGTGTTAACGTTTTGACCATGATTGTCTATCCAGCATTGCTCTTTTGCCGCATGTCAGTTCGATGCGATGCAGGATAGGGCAAACGCCGCAAAATGACGTCATTGACGTCATTCGCAACCTTTGCCCGATAATCTCCAAAACGTCTGAGCTGCCACGGTTCCGGCAGCGCCTTGAGCGCAA
>NZ_GL882868.1:157-1088 GCF_000195655.1 Klebsiella sp. MS 92-3 | reverse complement strand
TAACGTTCTGACCATGATTGTCTATCCTGCATTGCTCTTTTGCCGCCTCAAAATCCCTTGCGTGTTTTTGCTCCCCGATCTCCAGAACGACCGAGCCGCCACGGTTCCGGCAGCGCCTTGAGCGCAACCGGAAACCGTCTGGGGAGAACCCCAGACCCCCATCGCTGTAACATCGACGGTCTACGACCACCAACCAGCTGAATAGCTGCCAGTGCCGTGCAAATGGGCTTTGCAGGGGGCTGACGCGGTTCCTGGCGACCTGAAAGCCCCTGGTTAGGGGTATCGGCGCGCCTGACCTCCTGAAACCCTCTGTAAGCGTTTTTCGCGCCTTCCATGCCCTGACGGGCATTTAAAACCCGTTTCGTGCGCCTGAGAGCTTCTGAGAGCGTTTGAAGAGCTATCTGGCGACTCATCCCCGAAAGAACAACAGCGGAATCACCGACAACATGCGAGAGGTGGCACCGCTCGCCGCAGCCCCAGCGACCGAACGTTAGTGAGCGAGTGGGCGAGGAAGCGGAAGAGAACCGGAAACCACATTGAGCACGTACGCACTGATACGGGGTGTCGGGGCGAAGCCCTGACCAGATGGCAAACGGAATATCGTCGCGGGTGACGGTATTACATTTGCACATCCTGTCCCGATTTCTGCGGAGTTTAACGGTGAACGGACGGCAAAAAACGTGCAGGAGCTGTTGAACGTGAAAACCTCGAAATCTGGCAAAAATCACGGCTGACGAGGCTTGCAGAGGATTAAGCCAGTATACACTCCGCTATCGTTACGTGACTGGGTCAGGGCTTCGCCCCGACACCCCAAAGAGTAGCTAGGATAAATATCTAATGGAATCAATGCGTTAGACGCCTAATATAAAGATACAGAAAGGAGAATAAAAACATTAACAAAATCTAAGGGTTACAGTTGACATAGTTATCA
>NZ_GL882868.1:0-147 GCF_000195655.1 Klebsiella sp. MS 92-3 | reverse complement strand
AACGTGCAGGAGCTGTTGAACGTGAAAACCACGAAATCTGGCAAAAATCACGGCTGGCGAGGCTTGCAGAGGAGTAAGCCAGTATACACATCGCTATCGCTCTGTGAACTGGGGCGAGGGGGGGGGCCCCCCCCCCCCCCCCCCCGC
>NZ_GL882867.1:0-660 GCF_000195655.1 Klebsiella sp. MS 92-3 | reverse complement strand
AAGACAGTACGTTCGTGTCTGTTATCAGCTTTACTGACACATCTTTTTTTCGGCAATATCGCTGTGGCGAAAGAAAATCTATCAGATGACAAAGTAAAGCAGGCGATTATTGACGAGTCGATAGCAGCCTATCCCGGAACATGTGCATGTCCGTTTAACAGCGCAAGAAATGGCAGCTCGTGCGGCAGGCGCAGCGCCTGGAGCAAAGCAGGAGGTTATTCGCCAATCTGCTACAAAAAAGAGGTAACAAAAGAAATGATAAAAGATTGGCGAGCTTCTCACTCAAATAACAACTGACTTCTATTTTTATAACTTTCTGTTTACATTACATTTCTGATAAATACATATATTTCCAACAGGAAATCATACTCTGGGAGATTGAAGCTAAGTGTCTAATAATTATGATTTAATTGCCAAGGCAATCAAAGAAAAGTTGCAAGTAACAGCATATTACCAAGGTTTTTACCGCGAGATGTGCCCTCATGCGCTAGGTTCAAAAAAAGGACGAAAACAGGCTCTTTTCTATCAGTTTGGCGGTGAAAGCAGTAAAGGTACTGTGACACCTGGTTCCACATTCAACTGGCGCTGCATTCCTATAGATGGTCTAACTGAGGTCACCTTACAATCAGGCCAGTGGTACACAGCAGAAAATCACAGCCA
>NZ_GL882866.1:149928-176998 GCF_000195655.1 Klebsiella sp. MS 92-3 | reverse complement strand
CACAAAGCGTTCGGCGCTGCCGGTCGCCGTTGCCGGGTCCAGCAGCGTGGTTAAGCGTTCACGAGAGAGATACTGACTGACCTGTGGGTCAGCCGCGAGCAGATCGACCAGCGGGCAGTGACGGTCCAGCGCCTGGCGGCACAGCGCTTCGATGTGATGATGCGCCTCGGCTTTGCCAATGAATTCCGCCAGCGCCAGAGTCACCGCCTCAGCCATAATCAGCCCATGGGTGATATCGAGATCGGCGCGCATTTTCTGCGGGAAAACCTGCATGTCGCGCACCAGCGCCTCGCTTTGCGCCAACGCCCCGCCCACCAGGGTAATTAGCTCCGGCAGGGTCTCCCACTCCGCCTGCCAGCCGCCCAGCGCCCGCTCATGCTGCTGGAGTTGGCTGGCGTAGAGCGTCGCCATCAGCCCCGGCGTACGCTGGGCGGCGGTCAGGATCGCCGCGCAGGCCACCGGATTGCGCTTATGCGGCATCGTCGACGAACCGCCGCGGCCTTCCGCCACCGGCTCGCCCACCTCAGCCACTTCGGTCTGCATCAGCAGGGAAAAGTCGTTAGCGAATTTCCCCAGCGTGCCGCAGACGCCGGCGAACCAGGCGCCCGCCTCCAGTAGCCGATCGCGCTGGCTGTGCCACGGAGTATCCGGCAGCGACAGACCGAGGATCTGCGCCAGCGCCAGGCCAACCGCCGGCCCTTTCTCTTTTAGCGCGTCCAGAGTGCCCGCGGCGCCGCCAAACTGCAGCGCCAGCAGCCGCGGACGCATCTCGCGCAGCCGCTGCTGCCAGCGCAGGAGCGCGTCGAGGGTGCCCGCCAGCTTCAGGCCAAAGGTCACCGGCAGCGCGTGCTGCATCCAGGTCCGGCCCGGCATCACGGCATCGCGATAACGATCCGCCTGGAGAGCCAGGGCCGCCAACAGCTGCTCAAGCAGAGTCTCAGCGGCATCCAGCGCCCCGCGCAGCTGGAGCACCAGTCCGGTGTCGATGGCGTCCTGGCTGGTAGCGCCCCAGTGAACGTAGCGCGCAGCCTCAGGATCTTGCGCTTTTACCTGCGCCGTCAGCTGTTTCACCAGCGGGATGGCCAGATTACCGGCTCCCACCGCCGCCTCGCCCAGCGCGGCAAAATCGATGGCCTCGTGGCGGCAGGCCGCGACAATTGGCCCGACCGCTTCCGGCGGCACCATCCCGCAGGCGGCCTGCGCTTGCGCCAGCGCCGCTTCAAAATCCAGCATGCCCTGCACCCGCTGCGCGTCGCTGAACCAGTCGGTTAGCGGACTGCTGCGCAGCATCGGGGTCAACAAACTCATTCTGGCTCCTTAAACGCGTTCAATAATCAGGGCGATCCCCTGTCCGACGCCGATGCACATGGTGCACAGGGCGTAACGACCGCCGGTCCGTTTCAGCTGATAAGCCGCGGTCATCGCCAGCCGGCCGCCGGAGGCGCCGAGCGGGTGGCCCAGCGCAATCGCCCCGCCGTTAGGGTTCACGTGGGCGGCATCGTCCGGTAAGCCCAAATCACGGGTCACCGCCAGCGCCTGCGCGGCGAAGGCTTCATTCAGCTCCATGACATCCATCTGGCCTAATGTCAGGCCGGTCTGCGCCAGCACCTTGCGCACCGCCGGCGCCGGGCCAAAGCCCATGATCCGCGGCGCCACGCCAGCCGTCGCCACGCCGACCACCCGGGCCAGCGGCTGAAGATCGTTAGCCGACAGCGCCGTCTCGCTGGCCAGCAGCAGCGCGCAGGCGCCGTCGTTAACCCCGGAGGCGTTACCGGCGGTAACGCTGCCGTCGGCGCGCACCACGCCGCGCAGTTTAGCCAGCGCCTCCAGCGAGGTGCTGCGCGGGTGCTCATCGCGGCTAAACAGCAGCGGCTCGCCTTTGCGCTGCGGCACCTGGACGGCGATCAGCTCATCGGCGAAACGCCCCGCCTCTTGCGCCGCGGCGGTGCGCAACTGACTGCGTAAGGCGAACGCGTCCTGATCGGCACGGGAGATGGCAAACTCATCGGCGACGTTTTCCGCCGTCTCCGGCATGGAATGCACGCCGTACAGGGCTTTCATCTGCGGGTTAATAAAGCGCCAGCCGATGGTGGTATCCTCCATCTGCATGCTGCGGCTAAAGGCGCTCTCCGCTTTCCCCATCACAAACGGCGCGCGGGACATGCTCTCCACCCCGCCGGCGATCATCAGCTGCGTCTCCCCGCTTTTAATCGCCCGCGCCGCAACGCCGATCGCGTCAAGGCTGGAACCGCACAGGCGGTTGATGGTGCTCCCGGGCACGCTCTCCGGCAGGCCGGCCAGCAGCAGCGCCATTCGCGCCACGTTGCGGTTGTCTTCCCCGGCCTGGTTGGCGCAGCCAAAGATCACATCGTCAATGCGCGATGGATCCAGTCCCGGGTTCCGCGCCAGCAGCGCTTTCAGCGGCAGCGCCGCCAGGTCGTCAGCGCGCATCGTCGCCAAGGCACCGCCGAAACGGCCAAAGGGTGTACGCACCGCATCACAGATAAATGCCTGATTCATCATAGGTTCCTTACGCGCTTTCCGCCAGTTGTTGAAAGGTCAGCGCCACCGGAGTGATGCGCTGCAGCTCTTCAAAAGAGAGGCCGTTAAAGATTTCCCGCACCACCGGGCCGCGGTCGGTGATGTCGATCACCGCCAGGTCGGTATAGATCCGGCTGACGCAGCCGACGCCGGTCAGCGGGTAGCTGCACTGCGCCACCAGCTTGCACTCGCCGTCACGGGTCAGGTGGTCCATCATCACAAACACCTGGCGGGCGCCGATGGCCAGATCCATCGCCCCGCCAACGGCCGGGATCGCATCCGGCGCACCGGTGCTCCAGTTGGCGAGGTCGCCGCTGGCGGAAACCTGATAGGCCCCCAGCACGCAGATATCGAGATGGCCGCCGCGCATCATGGCGAAGGAGTCGCCGTGGTGGAAATAGCAGCCCCCCTGCAGGAGGGTGACATACTCTTTACCGGCATTGATCAGCTCGGGATCTTCTTCCCCGGGCTGCGGTTTCGGCCCCATCCCCAACAGGCCGTTTTCGCTGTGCAGGAACACCTCTTTGTCAGCGGGCAGGTAATTGGCGATGCGGGTCGGCAGGCCGATGCCGAGGTTGACGTAAGCGCCTTCGGGAATATCGCGGGCCACGCGCTGGGCCATTTCGTCACGGGTCAGTTTTTGCATGTCGGGCTCCTCAGGCGCGTTGTGCGGCAGTCAGGTTTTCCAGCGAGAAGACGCGCTGGACGAAAATGCCGGGGGTGATGATGTTTTCCGGGTCGAGGTCGCCCAGCGCCACCAGCTGCGAGACCTCTACGATGGTGGTTTTCGCCGCTGTCGCCATGATCGGGCCAAAGTTGCGCGCCGCCTTGCGATAGACCAGGTTGCCCCAGCGGTCGCCCTGGTGAGCTTTAATCAGCGCGAAATCGGCTTTGATCGGGTACTCCAGCACGTAGTGGCGACCGTCGATTTCCCGTGTCTCCTTGCCTTCCGCCAGCGGCGTGCCGTAGCCGGTGGGGGTAAATCCCGCCCCCAGCCCGGCGCCGGCCGCCTGGATCCGCGCCGCGAGGTTGCCCTGCGGCACCAGCTCCAGCTCCACTTTGCCGCGACGGTAGAGATCATCGAAAATCTGCGAATCCACCTGGCGCGGAAAGGAGCAGATCATTTTGCGCACCCGGCCCGCCTTGAGCAGCGCGGCGAGACCCACTTCCCCGTTGCCGGCGTTGTTATTTATGATGGTCAGGTCGCGAGCGCCCTGGTCAATCAGGGCGTCAATCAGAAAGGTCGGCTGGCCGGCGGGGCCAAAGCCGCCGATCATAATAGTCGCCCCATCGTGGATCCCGGCGATGGCCTCGCTCAGCGTCGATACGCTTTTATCAATCATCAGGTCGCTCCAGTGATGTGCGGTAATCGCACTTTTATTCGTTGTTCGCACAAAATGTGACCCGCTTAACGATGTCGGTCAAGGGCGATAATCGAAATATGGTGCGATAATCGAACATCGGTTATCTTTAGCGAAAGAATGTGATCGATGGCAAATATGGGGAACAGAAATGGACAAGCATCCAGACGATTTACTGACCGGCGACGGCGATCCGTTTAAAGGCGATCCTAACTTTATGGCCTCCCTGGCGCGGGGTCTGGAGGTGATTCAGGCGTTCACGCCGCAGCGGCCCCTGCTGTCTATCTCACAGATCAGTCAGAAGACCGGCATCCCGCGCGCCGCGGTACGCCGCTGCCTGTATACCCTGAGCAAGCTGGGGTTCGTGTATGCCGAAGACGGTAAGAATTTCCAGCTGCGGCCGCGGATCCTGGCGCTGGGCCACGCCTGGCTGGCCTCGACGCCGCTGGCGCGTTCGGCGCAGCCGGTGCTGCGGCATCTGAGCGAAATGCTCAATGAGTCCTGCTCCATCGCCACCCTCGACGGCGACGATATCCTGTATATCGCCCGCGCCTCCAGCTCGCGGATTATGACCATCGACCTGGATATCGGCAGTCGCCTTCCGGCGTGGGCGACCTCGATGGGCCGGGTGCTGCTGAGCCATCAGCCGGAGGAGAAGCTCAACGATATGCTGGCCCGGGTGACCATGATCCGCTATACCCCACAGACGGTGGATTCGGTGGCGAAGCTGCGCGCCGAACTGAAACGGGTGCATCAGCAGGGGTATGCCCTCAACGATCAGGAGCTGGAGATGGGGCTGCGCTCCCTCGCGGTCCCGCTGTTTAACGCTCAGGGGCAGGTCCAGGCGGCGCTCAACGTCGGGGTGCATGCGGGCCAGATGACGGCCCGCGAGATGATCGAGCGCGTGCTGCCGGAGCTGCAAAAAGCCGCCCGCGAGCTGACGCTGCTTCTGCGCTAACGACTGCGCTTGGCGTGCTGCTCCCAGGTCTCCTGCTTCGCCTGCGCCGATTTACGCAGCGCGACATAGCAGGCGCCGCTGCCTCCATGATGCGGAAGCGCGGCGCAGAAGGCCTGCACCTCCGGCAGCTCTTCCAGCCAGCGCGCCAGATAGCTGCGGATAATATTGGCGTGGGACTGGTCGTCGCGGCCTTTGCCGTGAACGATCAGCACATTGCGTAACCCCTCTTTCTGCGCCTGTACCATAAAGGCGAAGAGCATCTGCCGGCACTGTTCCACCGGCTGGCGCAGCAGGGAGAGGCTCGCCTGCTGGCTGTATTTCCCCCGCCGCAGCTTATCCAGCACGCCGCTCTGCAGCCCTTCTCGCTTAAACTCCAGCGGCGTGGCGAGCGGCACGATATCGAGATAGCCGGTGGTGAGAAAATTATCCAGCTGCAGGGTATCGACGCGTTGCGGGGCCCGGCTGTTACGCCCGGGATGCCAGTGCACGTCATGATTACGTTTCAGAGGCTGGACATCTTCCATGGCGTCAAGAAACAGGGATTTGTCATCAAGGTTCATGGGCTCTCCTCCAGCGGCTGTCGCCAGCTACTATAGCCGCCTCGCGCTCCCCTCTCAACGCGTTTAGCCGCGTTCGCTGGCAAAGTGAGCGCGACGGACGATTAAGGAAACAATTGTCGGCTCTGGCGGCGGAACAGGGTGATTAACGACGCCGTGAGCGGCGTCTGCCGGGTATCGCGCCGCTGGATCAGATAATAGGTGGCGGTGGGTAACACTTCACGGATGGGGATCATCACCAGTTTGTCGGCCATCAGCGGGTCGTTGCCCAGCTCCACCGGCAGGATGCTGAGAAAATCACTTTTCACCACCAGGCTGATGCAGGATGAGAACGTTTCGCAGACGATCCCCACCTTTGGCTCCCGTCCCAGCTGTTCGAAGCATTCCTGCAGCTGCTTGAAGTAGCTGCCGCGCGGCGTCGGCATGGTCCAGTGGTGATCCATCAACTCCCCCAGCGAGGTGGCCTGCGCCGCCGGATGGCCCGCGCGGGCGAACACCGCGAACGGTTTCTCAAACAGTTTCTCAAAGCTGAACTCATGGTCGTACGGCCCGGGGTAATAGGTATTAATGGTGAAATCCAGCTCCCCCTGGCGCAGCTCATTAATCATCGCCAGCAGCTGACCCTCCATGATCCGCACCTTCACCTGGGGGTGCTGCTGATGAAAGCGGCAGATCACCGACGGCATCAGCGACCGGGCGACGCTGGCGCCAAGGCCAATATTAATTTGCCCGGCCTGTTCCCCCTGGCGCTGCAGCAGTTCATCCTGCGCCGCCCGCAGCTCCTCAAGGATCAGGCTCGCATGTTGATAAAAACTTTCGCCATTGTCGGTTAACGCCACCCCCTGGCTGCGGCGGACGAACAGCTGGGCGGAAAGCCCCTCCTCCAGCTCTTTAATCGCTTTGGTCAGCGCCGGCTGCGAGACCGCCAGCGCCCGGCTGGCGCCACGGATACTGCCTTCCCGGGCTACTTCGACGAAGGCGCGAATTTGATGAAATTTAATCTGAAATGCCATGCTTTTAGTGATAACCGTTGCTTATCAGACAGAAGAAAATGACATCTACTGTAATCCATCAGGCTGTGGCAGGTTAAGGGTGTTAAGGCCTGTAGCGCGTCAGTGATAAACAAAAGCTATCACATCGTGAACGCCGTCACATTTTTTACTTATGACAGGATAAGCTATGCCGCAACTTGATGAATACCTCCGCCAACTAGCGCCCTCCATGACCCAATGGCGCCGTGATTTTCACCTGCACGCTGAATCCGGCTGGCTGGAGTTTCGCACCGCCAGTAAGGTCGCGGATATTCTTGACGGGCTAGGCTATCAGCTGGCGCTAGGCCGCGACGTCATCGATGCCGACAGCCGGATGGGGCTGCCGGACGAGGAGACCCTGGCCCAGGCTTTCGAACGCGCCCGCGAACAGGGCGCGCCGGAGCGCTGGCTGCCGGCGTTTGAAGGCGGTTTCGCCGGCGTGGTGGCCACGCTCGACACCGGGCGGCCCGGGCCAACCCTGGCCTTTCGCGTCGATATGGATGCCCTCGATCTCAACGAACAGCATGACGATAGCCACCGCCCCCATCGCGATCATTTCGCCTCCTGCAACGCCGGCATGATGCACGCCTGCGGCCATGACGGCCATACCGCCATCGGGCTGGGGCTGGCGCATGTGCTCAAGCAGTATGCCGCCCAGCTCAATGGCGTCATTAAACTGATTTTCCAGCCTGCTGAAGAGGGTACCCGCGGCGCCCGCGCGATGGTGGCCGCCGGCGTGGTTGATGACGTGGATTATTTCACGGCGATCCATATAGGGACCGGCGTCCCGGCAGGTACCGTCGTCTGCGGTGGAGACAACTTTATGGCCACCACCAAATTCGACGTGCAGTTCAGCGGCGTGGCCGCCCACGCCGGCGGCAAGCCCGAGGACGGGCGCAACGCGCTGCTGGCCGCCGCCCAGGCCGCCCTTGGCCTGCACGCCATCCCGCCGCACAGCGCCGGCGCCTCGCGGGTCAACGTCGGGGTGATGCAGGCCGGTACCGGGCGCAACGTGGTGCCCTCTTCCGCGCTGTTAAAAGTGGAAACCCGCGGCGAAAGCGAAGCCATTAATCAGTACGTGTTCGAGCGGGCGCAGCACGTCGTCGCCGGGGCTGCGGCGATGTACGAAGCCCGCTACGAACTGCGCATGATGGGCGCGGCGACCGCCAGCGCACCGTCGCCGGCGTGGGTGGACTATCTGCGCGAACAGGCCGCCCGGGTGCCCGGCGTGCAACAGGCGGTGGATCGCATCGCCGCCCCGGCGGGCTCGGAAGACGCCACCCTGATGATGGCCCGGGTCCAGGCGCGCGGCGGCCTCGCCTCGTACATGATTTTCGGCACTGAACTCAGCGCCGGTCACCACAACGAAAAGTTTGACTTCGACGAGAGCGTGATGGCGGTAGCGGTCGAAACCCTGGCGCGCGTCGCGCTTAACTTTCCCTGGCAGCGGGGGGTGTAATGGAAGCCATTTTTCAGTTTGTGGACGAGGTGGTTGAGGCACAACGCGACACTTACTGCGCCATCGCCGACGACATCTGGGACCACCCGGAGACCCGCTTTGAGGAGTTCTGGTCAGCCCAACGGCTGGCCGACGCCCTGGAGGCGGAAGGTTTTCAGCTCACTCGCGATGCCGGCGGGATCCCGAATGCCTTTATCGCCAGCGTCGGTGAGGGCCAACCGGTCATTGCCCTGCTCGGCGAATTTGACGCCCTGGCGGGACTCAGCCAGCAGGCCCACAGCGCGGAACCGACGCCCTTGACACCGGGAGCCAACGGCCACGGCTGTGGGCACAATCTGCTCGGCACCGCGGCATTCGCCGCGGCGGTCGCCGCCAAAGGCTGGCTGCAGCAGCACGGCGACAGCGGCACTCTGCGCTTCTACGGTTGTCCCGGCGAGGAAGGCGGTTCGGGAAAAACCTTTATGGTGCGCGAAGGGTTGTTTGATGATGTCGATGCGGCGCTGACCTGGCATCCGGAAGCCTGGGCCGGGATGTTCAGTACCCGCACCCTCGCCAACATTCAGGCGGCATGGCGATTTACCGGCACCGCGGCCCACGCCGCTAATTCGCCGCACCTGGGCCGGAGCGCGCTGGATGCCGTCACCCTGATGACCACCGGCAGCAATTTCCTCAATGAACATATCATCGAGAAGGCGCGCGTCCATTACGCCATTACCGATACCGGCGGCGTCTCGCCCAACGTGGTGCAGGCGCAGGCGGAAGTGCTGTATTTGATCCGCGCGCCGGAGATGGCCGACGCTGAGCAAATCTTCGCCCGCATAGAGAAGATTGCCCAGGGGGCCGCGCTGATGACCGAGACCCAGGTCAGCTGCCGCTTTGAAAAAGCCTGCTCCAGCTATCTGCCCAACCGCACGCTTGAGGCGGCGATGTATCAGGCGGTCTGTCATTACGGTACCCCCGCCTGGAGCGACGAGGAACGCGCTTTTGCCGCGGCGATCCGCGCCACTCTCAGCGCCAATGATATTAACAACAGCCTGAACAATATTGCCGGCACCAGTGGCGAGGAAGGCAAAACGTTCGCTCGTCGCCACCGCGACACCTTGCTGATTGATGAGGTGGCGCCCTGGGCGGCCACGGATAACGTCCTCGCCGGATCCACCGACGTCGGCGATGTTAGCTGGAAAGCGCCGGTGGCCCAGTGCTTCAGCCCGTGCTTCGCGGTGGGTACCCCGCTGCACAGCTGGCAGCTGGTGAGCCAGGGCAGAACCTCCATTGCCCATAAAGGGATGTTGCTGGCGGGGAAAGTCCTCGCGGCGACCGCCATCCGTTTATTCAGCGACAGCGCCCTGCTGGAGGCCAGCCAGCAAGAGCTCAGGCAGGTACTGGCCGAACGCCCCTATCGTTGCCCGATCCCGGCGGAGGTGAGTCCGTCCGTTTTACGATAACCACTTAGAGGCTACTCCTGGCCAACGCTGACCGGATCGCGGCACGCACCGCCCATAATAACCGCCGGCAGTACGGGAGCAGGCCTGCCCAACACAACAACGACAACAGAGGAATGCCCATGAGTATGTCATCCATACCGTCATCTTCCCCCGGCGGAAAGCGCTATGGCTGGGTAGAGAAGATCGGTAACAAGGTCCCGCACCCGTTTTTGCTGTTTATCTATCTCATCGCCGTGCTGATCGCTGCCACGGCAATCCTCTCCGCCCTCAACGTTGGGGTACAAAACCCAACTGACGGTTCGCGGGTGGTGGTCAAAAACCTGCTCAGCGTGGAAGGATTGCACTGGTTTTTGCCGAACGTGATTAAAAACTTCAGCGGTTTCGCGCCGCTGGGCGCGATCCTCGCCCTGGTGCTGGGCGCCGGCTTTGCCGAGCGGGTGGGCCTGTTACCGGCGTTGATGGTCAAGATGGCCTCGCACGTCAGCGCCCGCTATGCCAGCTATATGGTGCTGTTTATCGCCTTTTTCAGCCATATCTCTTCCGATGCGGCGCTGGTGATTATGCCGCCGCTGGGGGCGCTGATGTTTCTTGCCGTCGGTCGGCATCCTGTCGCTGGTCTGCTGGCGGCGATAGCCGGCGTGGGCTGCGGCTTTACCGCCAATCTACTGATTGTCACCACCGACGTGCTGCTCTCCGGGATCAGCACCGAGGCGGCAAAGTCCATCGATGCCTCTTTGCACGTCAGCGTGATCGACAACTGGTACTTTATGGCGACCTCGGTGATCGTTCTGACGCTCGTCGGCGGACTGATCACCGATAAGCTGGTCGAGCCGCGGCTGGGCCAGTGGCAAGGCAGTCGTGATGAAAAGCTGCAGACGCTGACGCCCGGGGAGCGGTTCGGCCTGCGCATCGCCGGCGTGGCGACGCTGGTATTCGTGGCGGTCATCGCCCTGATGGTGGTCCCCGAAAACGGTATTCTTCGCGATCCGGTTCAGCATACGGTCATGCCCTCGCCGTTTATCAAAGGCATCGTGCCGCTAATTATCTTTTTCTTCTTTGTCGTGTCGCTGGCATACGGCATCGCCACCGGCAAAATTCGCCGCCAGGCCGACCTGCCGCAGTTGATGATTGAGCCGATGAAAGAGATGGCCGGGTTTATCGTGATGGTCTTCCCGCTGGCGCAGTTCGTGGCGATGTTCAACTGGAGCAACATGGGCAAGTTTATGGCCGTCGGGCTGACGGATCTGCTGGAGAGTTCAGGCATGAACGGTGTTCCGGCGTTTGTCGGTCTTGCGCTGCTGTCGGCTTTTCTGTGTATGTTTATCGCCAGCGGCTCGGCCATCTGGTCGATTCTGGCGCCGATCTTCGTGCCAATGTTTATGCTGTTGGGCTTTCACCCGGCGTTTGCGCAGATCCTGTTTCGTATCGCTGATTCATCGGTGCTGCCGCTGGCGCCGGTGTCACCGTTTGTGCCGTTGTTTCTCGGCTTTCTACAGCGCTACCGGCCGGATGCCCGCCTCGGCACCTACTACTCGCTGGTGCTCCCTTACCCGCTGATTTTTCTCGCCGTCTGGCTGCTGTTGCTGGTGGGCTGGTATCTGGTGGGACTGCCGATCGGCCCTGGCATCTATCCGCGGCTGTCTTAACCCACCGATGCGCCAGGGACGGCCGCCTTAGCTTAACGCGATATCTTCACTTTGAACTTACGGGTCGCTTCCCCGGCTCCGGCGAATATGCCGAAAAGCGCGCGATACCCTCGCTCAAGCAACAGCGACATACCGTGAATAACCAGACCGCTGAAGATCAGTACGATTACGCCAGTCAGTATATATTGCATAGCTCCACCTCTGAGTTATTAACCGCGCCGCGCCGACGCGGTAGCACTTTCCCGAGCGCGCACAGCGGCGCGGAGGACCGACGTCGTCAGCTTAAAAGTAGCAAAAACCCTGTCCGGTAACCCGCCAGGATCGATCCAAAAATAAATCATCGTGGCGATCGCAGAATGCCTCCACGGCGGATAGCCCGCCGTGCTATCTGGCGATGCGGTTTTACCTTTTGGGAGTATAGTTGACTGCCGTCAGCGCGTGGTATCGTGTGCCTCTCATGTACGATGGTGGATGACAGAAACGATGTTGACCTTGCTGCAGGATAAAATGGATACCCCGCTGGGGCCGTTGTGGGTGCTTTGCGACGAACAGTTTAATTTGCGCGCCGTCGAGTGGGACGAGCACCGCGATCGGATGGAAACGCTGCTCGACGTTCACTATCGCCGGGAAGGCTATCAGCGCGTCGACTGCCGCAATCCCGGCGGTCTCAGCAGTAAGCTGAGCGACTATTTTGCCGGCGATTTAGCCATTATCGAGACTCTGCCTACCGCCACCGCCGGCACCCCTTTTCAGCGCCAGGTCTGGCAGGCGTTACGCGATATCCCCTGTGGCCAGGTGATGCACTACGGCCAACTGGCCGAGGCGCTCGGTCGTCCCGGCGCCGCGCGCGCGGTGGGCGCCGCCAATGGCGCCAATCCGGTGAGTATCGTGGTGCCCTGCCATCGGGTCATCGGGCGCAACGGCACCATGACCGGCTATGCCGGCGGCGTACAGCGTAAAGAGTGGCTTTTGCGTCACGAGGGCTATCTGTTGCTTTGACTGAAAATGCCTTTTCTGGAATTTTCAGGTAATTTTACAATCAAAAGTGGCGTAATAATCTGTTTTTAATCAAATAGATACACAGGCGATTTGATTTACCCTGCTGATATTACGTGTTTCCGGGCCTGAAGACTTACCTGCTGATCAAAAAGATGTTAAAATTGACCAATATCAATTAAGGCCTGAGCAGACATATGATCCCTGAGAAGCGAATTATTCGACGCATTCAGTCTGGCGGTTGTGCAATCCATTGTCAGGATTGCAGCATTAGCCAGCTCTGCATCCCCTTTACTCTGAACGAGCATGAGCTTGATCAGCTGGATAATATTATCGAGCGGAAAAAGCCTATCCAGAAAGGTCAAACCTTGTTCAAAGCCGGTGATGAGCTGAAGTCGTTGTACGCTATTCGCTCCGGGACCATCAAAAGCTATACCATCACCGAGCAAGGTGATGAGCAGATCACTGGCTTCCATCTGGCGGGCGACCTGGTGGGCTTTGACGCCATCGGCACCGGTCTGCACCCGAGCTTTGCGCAGGCGCTGGAAACCTCGATGGTCTGCGAGATCCCCTTCGAAACCCTTGACGATCTTTCCGGAAAAATGCCCAATCTGCGTCAGCAGATGATGCGCCTGATGAGCGGTGAGATTAAAGGCGACCAGGATATGATCCTGTTGCTTTCCAAAAAGAATGCCGAAGAGCGCCTGGCCGCGTTTATCTATAACCTTTCTCGTCGTTTCGCCCAGCGCGGCTTCTCGCCACGTGAGTTCCGGCTGACCATGACCCGCGGCGATATTGGCAACTATCTCGGCCTCACCGTCGAAACCATCAGCCGTCTGCTGGGCCGTTTTCAGAAAAGCGGCATGCTGGCGGTGAAAGGCAAATATATCACTATTGAAAACAGCGATCTGCTGGCCCAGCTGGCCGGGCAGGCGCGCAACGTCGCTTAATCTCTGCGCAATACCTGGTCACGATCGGCAATTTTTTCAGATTTGTTGATCTGACCAGGCTCCTCCCCTGTTTCAATTCATCCATATAGGTTATCTTTTTAATAACTGACGGTAGCTGCAGTTGTAAGGAGACCCTGTATGGCGAAGTATCAGAGCATGCTGGTAGTAATCGATCCTAACCAGGACGACCAGCCGGCGCTAAGGCGAGCGGTGTACCTGCACCAACGGATTGGTGGACGCATCAAAGCCTTTTTGCCGATCTATGATTTTTCCTATGAAATGACCACCCTGCTGTCGCCGGACGAGCGGACGGCAATGCGCCAGGGCGTCATTGCCCAACGAACGGCCTGGATCCGCGAGCAGGCGAAATTCTACCTGGAATCGGGCGTGCCGATTGACGTGAAAGTGGTGTGGCACAACCGTCCCTTCGAAGCGATTATTCAGGAGGTGGTCAGTGAGAAACACGATCTGCTGCTGAAGATGGCCCACCAGCACGACAAACTGGAGGCGGTGATCTTTACCCCGACGGACTGGCATCTGCTGCGTAAATGCCCTTGCCCGGTGTGGATGGTCAAAGACCAGCCGTGGCCGGAAGGCGGCAAAGCGCTGGTCGCCGTCAATCTCGCCAGCGAAGAGAATTATCACAACACCCTTAACGAGAAGCTGGTTCGCGAGACGCTGTCGCTGGCGGAAGAAGTCAACCACACTGAAGTGCACCTGATCGGTGCCTACCCGGTGACGCCGATCAATATCGCGATAGAACTGCCGGATTTTGATCCCAGCGTCTACAACGACGCGATCCGCGGCCAGCATCTGCTGGCGATGAAAGCGCTGCGGCAGAAGTTTGGCATCGATGAAAAATTCACCCACGTCGAAAAAGGACTGCCTGAAGAGGTGATCCCGGACCTCGCCGAGCATCTGCAGGCGGGGATCGTGGTGCTGGGAACGGTCGGACGTACCGGCCTGTCGGCGGCGTTCCTCGGCAATACCGCGGAACAGGTTGTCGACCACCTGCGCTGTGACCTGCTGGTGCTGAAACCGGAGGCCTACCAGACGCCGGTGGAACTGGACGACGACGACGACGATTAACCGCTACCACTCATCTTCCCCCGCCTCGCGGGGGATTTTTTTGCTTGCTGCCAGCCAGGCACAAAAAAAGGGCCGTTGGCGGCCCCTGTCACTGTCCAGCGAGAATGGCTTAGTGGATACCCAGACGCCAGGCCAGATCGATCTCTTCTTTCAGCTCCAGCGAGGAGAGCGCCATCAGGTCAGCAAACTCCAGCTCCAGCAGTTTAAGTTTTTTCAGATACTGCGCTGGGGTCATGACGGTGGGGTCGCGGCGTAAGAATTCGATGGCCATCTGCGTTGGGGTTAACTCGGTATCCATAATATCCTCAGTCTGATGTAAGAACAGGAACATTATATCACCTCTTGCCGCTTATTTTATGAACAATTCCAGGCATTCCCCTGCATATAAAAAAGCCGTCTCACAGGAGACGGCTTATAAACAAACGTTGTAAAACAATTATGTTACATTACAGCGCTTTCAGGATCGCATCGACGCTGGCTTTAGCATCGCCAAACAGCATATGAGTGTTCTCTTTAAAGAACAGCGGGTTCTGTACGCCGGCGTAACCGGTGTTCATTGAACGCTTAAAGACCACCACATTCTGCGCTTTCCACACCTCGAGCACCGGCATGCCGGCGATCGGGCTCTTCGGATCGTCCTGCGCCGCCGGGTTGACGGTATCGTTGGCGCCGATCACCAGCACGGTGTCGGTGTCGCTGAAATCGTCGTTGATCTCATCCATCTCCAGCACGATGTCGTAAGGCACTTTGGCTTCCGCCAGCAGGACGTTCATATGCCCCGGCAGGCGCCCGGCCACCGGATGAATACCAAAGCGTACTTTGATACCCCGCGCCCGCAGCTTCTCGGTAATTTCTGCTACCGGATACTGCGCCTGAGCCACCGCCATACCGTAGCCCGGGGTGATGATCACCGAGTGCGAGTTTTTCAGCATCTCCGCCGTCTCTTCGGCGCTAATCTCGCGATGCTCGCCCACTTCTTCATCGCCGCCGCTGGAGGAACCATCGGTGCCGAAGCCCCCGGCGATCACGCTGATAAAGGAGCGGTTCATCGCCTTACACATAATGTAAGAGAGGATGGCGCCGGAAGAGCCCACCAGCGCGCCGGTGACGATCAGCAGGTCATTACTCAGCATAAAGCCCGCCGCCGCTGCCGCCCAGCCCGAGTAGGAGTTGAGCATCGAGACCACCACCGGCATGTCCGCACCGCCGATAGAGGCCACCAGGTGCCAGCCAAAGGCCAGCGCGATCGCGGTCATCACCAGCAGGCACAGGACCTGGGTGCCGGTGCTGTCAGAGCGAACAAAAATCACCATCAGGATGAAGGAAACCACCAGCGCCGCCAGGTTCAGCTTATGGCGATTGGGCAGCATCAGCGGCCTGGAGGAAATTTTGCCGCGCAGTTTACCAAACGCCACCACCGAACCGGTGAAGGTCACCGCGCCGATGAAGATCCCGAGGAACACTTCGGTCAAATGAATATTGACCAGAATTTGCTCCATACCGGTTTCATGCTGCAGGTAGCTGTTGAAACCCACCAGCACCGCTGCCAGACCCACGAAGCTGTGCAGGATAGCCACCAGCTCCGGCATCTCGGTCATCTCGACCTTCTTCGCCAGACGAATACCGATCGCCCCGCCGATCACCATCGCAAGAATAATCCAGCCGACGTTGCCGGCGTCCGGCCCCAGGATGGTAGCGATCAGGGCAATGGCCATCCCGGCGATGCCGAAATAGTTGCCCTGCTGCGACGTTTCGTGTTTCGACAGGCCCGCCAGGCTGAAAATAAACAGGATTGCAGCAACAATGTATGCAGCCGTTACTAATCCACCAGACATGTGCTACCCCTTATCCTTTGCGAAACATTTTCAGCATGCGCTGAGTCACGGTAAAACCACCGAAAATATTAATGCTGGCGATCAGCACCGCGATAAAGCTCAGGAAGCTGACCCAGCCGCCGTGGCCTATCTGCAACAACGCGCCAACCACGATAATGCCCGAAATGGCATTGGTCACCGACATCAGCGGCGTATGCAGCGCATGGGAGACGTTCCACACCACGTAGTAACCCACCACGCAGGCCAGCGCGAAGACGGTGAAATGGCCGAGGAACTCTTTTGGCGCCACGTTGGCCAGCCAGCCGAAGAGAATAATCGCCAGCGCCATCAGCGCATATTTGCGCCACGGCGACGCCGGTTTCACCGCTTCTTTCGGCGCTTCCACTTTTTTCGCCGCGGCCTGCGGCTGAGCGGAGACCTGAATCGGCGGCGCCGGCCAGGTGATTTCACCTTCGCGAACAACGGTCACGCCGCGCACTACCACGTCATCGAAATCGATAACGATATTGCCGTCTTTCTCTTTGCACAGCAGCTTCAGCAGGTTCACCAGGTTGGTGCCGTAGAGCTGGGAGGACTGGGTCGGCAGACGGCCAGGAAGATCGGTGTAACCGATGATTTTCACGCCGTTGGCGGTGGTCACCACTTCGCCCGGTACGGTGTACTCACAGTTGCCGCCGTTTTGCGAGGCCAGATCGACCACCACGCTGCCCGATTTCATGGAGTCGACCATTTCGCGGGTGATCAGCTTCGGCGCCGGTTTGCCCGGGATTAACGCCGTGGTGACAATGATATCGACCTCTTTCGCCTGCGCGGCGAACAGCGCCATTTCAGCCTTAATAAAGGCCTCAGACATCACCTTGGCGTAGCCATCGCCGCTGCCCGCTTCCTCTTTAAAGTCCAGCTCGAGGAACTCGGCGCCCATACTCTGCACCTGCTCCTTCACTTCCGGACGGGTATCGAAGGCGCGAACAATAGCGCCCAGGCTGTTGGCGGCGCCAATCGCCGCCAGACCGGCTACCCCGGCGCCAATGACCATCACCTTGGCGGGCGGAACCTTGCCTGCCGCCGTAATCTGCCCGGTAAAGAATCGACCAAATTCATGCGCCGCTTCAACGATAGCGCGGTACCCGGCGATGTTGGCCATTGAGCTGAGCGCATCCAGCGACTGGGCGCGGGAAATACGCGGCACGGAATCCATCGCCATTACGTTGATATTACGGGCCGCCAGTTTTTCCATCAGCTGCGGGTTTTGCGCCGGCCAGATAAAACTAATCAGCGTGGTCCCCGGATTCAGCAGGGCAATTTCATCGTCATTCGGAGCATTGACCTTAAGGATGACATCAGACTGCCATACCTCGTCGCCGGTCACGATTTCAGCTCCTGCCTCGGCAAAGGCCTCATCGTCAAAGCTGGCCAGCTTCCCGGCGCCGCTTTCTACCGCGACGCTAAAGCCGAGTTTGAGCAATTGCTCAACGGTCTTCGGCGTGGCGGCGGCCCGGGTCTCCTGGGCTAGCCTTTCTTGTGGTACACCAATACGCATAGTTTTCCCTTCCATCGGTTTTTGATGATGGTTTACTTTTCTGCCCAACAACGCCAGGACGGCAAAATCTTCCTCGCCATCTTTCGCTGTCTACAAAATGAAACAGTAACAAACTTTTTATAACCTACTGAAAATACCGATTGTGATCTACTGCGATAAAACACAAATTTTGATTTTATTGCTTATTGTCAGCTCAGATGGGTCCGGGCAGCAATATTTACCTGAATTTGCCGCCCAGGCCTGATAATCCGCTTATCCTGCGGTATAAAACGCCATTTATCGCCATTGAGATCATTGTGTTAACATTACATTAACTAATAAAAGTGGTATTGATTATCGTTTTTGCTGGTCAAGCGCCTGTTTTTTCAACATATCGAAAAATGTTATCTTTCCGTAGTATACGATTCGGGCGGCAAGCAAAAATTGACGCAGACAGTCACGGCGATTAAATGCAATAATCAAACGTTTTCAGTCAACAACAACACCAGTATATGGTTTGCGCAAGGCAAAGGATTATTTTTATGAAGCTTAAAAACACCCTCCTGGCGTCTGCTCTCCTGACAACCGCCACGTTGTCTGCCCATGCAGCGACCGAGTTGACCCCGGAGCAGGCGGCTGCGCTGAAGCCCTACGATCGCGTTGTCGTCACCGGCCGGTTTAATGCCATTGGCGATGCGGTACAGGCAGTATCGCGCAAAGCCGACAAAGACGGCGCGGCCTCATTCTATGTTGTCGACACGTCGGACTACGGCAATGGCGGCAACTGGCGCGTCACGGCTGACCTTTATAAAGAAGACGCGCCGAAAGCGGATGCGCCGAAGAATCGCATTATCAACGGCGTGATGGAGTTGCCGAAAGATCAGGCCGTTGAGCTGATGCCTTACGACACCGTCACCGTTCAGGGCTTCTATCGCAGCCAGCCGGAAGTCAACGACGCCATCACCAAAGCGGCGAAAGCAAAAGGCGCCTATGCGTTCTTTATCGTCCGCCAGGTTGACGCCAACCAGGGCGGCAACCAGCGCATTACCGCTTATATCTACAAAAAAGATGCTGAAAAACGCGTGCTGCAGAGCCCGGACGCGATCCCGGCTGACTCTGAAGCTGGCCGCGCAGCGCTGGCCAAAGGCGGCGAAGCGGCGAAGAACGTGGAAATTCCGGGCGTTGCCACCACCGCCGCGGTGGGTTCGGGTACCGGCGTTGGGCGTTTCTTTGAGACTCAGTCTTCGAAAGGTGGACGTTACACTGTCACTCTGCCGAACGGCACTAAGGTCGAAGAAGTGAACAAAGTGACTGCGGCGCAAATGGTGCCGTTCGATAACATCCAGTTCACCGGCAACTACGGCAACATGACCGAAATCTCCTATCAGACGGCGAAACGCGCGGCGAAGAAAGGGGCGAAGTACTACCACATCACCCGCCAGTGGCAGGAACGCGGCGGCAACATCACCATCAGCGCCGATTTGTACAAATAATCGCTGCTGGCTGGCTAAAAAGGCGGCGCATTGCCGCCTTTTCATTTTTTTTCATCCCCCGCCATTGCATGGCCCCCGGACACTCCGTAAAATCCCGCGCCTTAGCGCAATCCTCCATTTTTATGCGATTTCGCAAAATAAATATTCTGGAACAGCCATTTTCACCTCGGGAATGCAATGGAAAAGAAACTGGGCCTGAGCGCCCTGACCGCCCTGGTCCTTAGCTCAATGCTCGGCGCTGGCGTATTCAGTTTGCCGCAAAATATGGCTGCCGTGGCCAGCCCCTCCGCTCTGCTCATTGGCTGGGCCATCACCGGCGTCGGGATCCTGTTTCTCGCTTTCGCCATGCTGCTGTTGACCCGTATTCGTCCCGACCTCGACGGCGGGATCTTCACCTACGCTCGCGAAGGATTCGGCGAACTGATCGGCTTCTGCTCCGCCTGGGGATACTGGCTGTGCGCGGTGATCGCCA
Source organism: Klebsiella sp. MS 92-3 (assembly GCF_000195655.1). Taxonomy (NCBI): domain Bacteria; kingdom Pseudomonadati; phylum Pseudomonadota; class Gammaproteobacteria; order Enterobacterales; family Enterobacteriaceae; genus Klebsiella; species Klebsiella sp. MS 92-3. The sequence goes on along the minus strand of NZ_GL882866.1, from coordinate 157,646 downwards.
ATGTCTCCTATCTGGTTATCGTCTTTTCGGCGCTCAGTTTTTTCACCGATACCCCTGAGCTGCGCCTGTTTGGCGATGGTAATACCTGGCAGTCTATCGTTGGCGCGTCGGTTCTGCTGTGGGTCGTCCACTTTCTGGTCCTGCGCGGTGTCCAGACGGCAGCGGGGATTAACCTGGTGGCCACCCTCGCCAAGCTTCTGCCGCTGGGCGCCTTCGTCGCGCTCGCCGCCCTGGCCTTTCAGCTGGATACGTTCCGCCTCGATTTTAGCGGCCTGGCGCTGGGCGTGCCGGTATGGGAGCAGGTCAAAAACACCATGCTGATCACCCTGTGGGTGTTTATCGGCGTGGAGGGGGCGGTAGTCGTGTCCGCGCGGGCGCGACACAAGCGCGACGTTGGCCGCGCGACGCTGCTGGCGGTGCTGTCAGCCCTCGCGGTGTATCTGCTGGTCACCCTGCTGTCGCTGGGCGTCGTGCCGCGCAGCGAACTGGCCGAAATGCGCAACCCGTCGATGGCGGGACTGATGGTCAGGCTGATGGGGTCGTGGGGGGAGATCGTCATTGCCGCCGGGCTGATCGTGTCGGTGTGCGGCGCTTATCTCAGCTGGACCATCATGGCCGCGGAGGTGCCTTTCCTCGCCGCCACTCATAAAGCCTTCCCGCGCCTGTTTGCCCGTCAGAATAGCAACAACGCCCCCTCCGCCTCATTGTGGTTGACCAATATCAGCGTTCAGGTATCGCTGGTGCTGATCTGGCTGACCGGGTCGGACTACGGCACGCTGCTGACTATTGCGTCAGAAATGATCCTCGTGCCTTATCTGCTGGTCGGCGCCTTTCTGCTGAAAATCGCCACTCGCCCGCTGCATAAAGCGGTGGCTATCGGCGCCTGTATTTATGGCATATGGTTATTATACGCGTCGGGGCCTGTGCATTTGCTGTTGTCGGTGGTACTTTACGCTCCGGGTCTTCTGGTCTTTTTGTACGCCCGACGTACGCACCAGCACGATCGTTCGCTCAAACGCCGCGAAGTGGCGCTAATTGGTTTATTGCTGGTTGCCGCTGTGCCGGCAACGTGGATGCTGGTGGGGTAAGCGGTCGCCCTGCCGCAGAACGCATAGGAGATACCCATGGCTGAACAACAGCCCCGCCCGATTCTGATCACAGGAGCAGGCCGCCGCATCGGCCTCGCTCTGGCACACCATTTTCTGCAGCAGCGCCAGCCGGTCATCGTCAGCTATCGTACGCCCTATCCGGCGATTGACGGCCTGCGCGAAGCGGGCGCGCTCTGCCTGCAGGCCGATTTTAGCAGCGATGACGGCATTCTGACCTTCGCTGAAGCGGTCAAATCACACACCGACGGTCTGCGCGCCATCATCCATAACGCCAGCGACTGGATGGCGGAAAAGCCGGGCGTCCCGCTGAGCACCGTCATCAACCGCATGATGCAGATCCACGTCCACGCCCCCTATCTGCTCAACCATGCGCTGGAGGCGTTGCTGCGCGGCCACGGCCATGCCGCCAGCGACATTATACATATCACCGATTACGTGGTGGAGCGCGGGAGCGACAAACATATCGCCTACGCCGCCAGCAAAGCCGCCCTGGATAACATGACCCGCTCCTTCGCTCGCAAGCTGGCGCCAGAGGTTAAGGTCAACGCCATCGCGCCGTCGCTAATCATGTTTAATGAGGGTGACGACGAGGCCTATCGTCAGCAGGCGCTGGATAAATCGCTGATGAAAATCGCCCCTGGCGAAAAAGAGATTAGCGATCTCATCGATTACCTGTTTACCAGCCGCTACGTTACCGGCCGCTCATTCGCTGTCGACGGCGGCCGCCCGCTGCGCTAGTGGAAACGGCTCCAGCCGAGGATTAACAGCCAGGCGCACAGCCCCCAGCATCCCACTGCGCCTGCCAGCGCCAACGGCAGGCGCATAATCCCGGTGAAATACCACAGTGACAGCAGATAGATAAAATAGGGAAGAATCGACCACATGCCGAATACGATGGTCGCGCGCAGGGCTTCGATCCCCCGCTCGCTGGCGACAATATAATGGGCGATGAGCGCAAAGGTGGGAAACAGCGGGACCAGGCCAGCGATAGCGTAGTTTTTGGTTTTCGCCAGCACGCCAATCAGCACCACCACCAGCGCTCCCAACAGCCCTTTGATTAACAGCCCCATGCCCGTATGCCTTAACAGTGAATCAATAAGTTAGGGCAGCATAGCGGATTTAACGCTGTTTATAAAAGAGTAATGGCGGGTAAAATAAGTGCGGTGTATGTTACTTCTTTTACTGATGTGCAATAGACATGAATAAAATCGTTTTTGTTGAGGATGACCCTGAGGTAGGCACGCTGATCGCCGCCTATCTCGGCAAGCATGATATGGATGTGGTGGTCGAGCCTCGCGGCGACCGCGCTGAGGAGGTGATCGCGCGGGAGAAACCGGATCTGGTGCTGCTGGACATTATGCTGCCCGGCAAGGACGGAATGACGCTCTGTCGCGATCTGCGCGGGCAATGGCAAGGGCCGATTGTCCTGCTGACTTCGCTCGACAGCGATATGAACCATATCCTCTCCCTGGAGATGGGCGCCAGCGATTATATTCTGAAAACCACGCCGCCAGCGGTACTTCTCGCGCGACTGCGTCTGCATTTGCGCCAGCATATTGCTCCGGCAGGCGCCGGATCCGCCTCCTCAACGCTCACGCCACATAAAACCATCTCCTTCGGCTCGCTGACCATTGACCCGGTCAACCGCCAGGTGCTGCTTGGCGGAGAAAACGTCGCCCTGTCGACCGCCGATTTCGATCTGCTGTGGGAGTTGGCCACCCACGCCGGGCAGATTATGGACCGCGACGCACTGCTGAAAAATTTACGCGGCGTTACCTATGACGGGATGGATCGCAGCGTCGACGTGGCTATCTCCCGCCTGCGCAAAAAACTGCTCGACAACGCCACGGAGCCCTATCGTATTAAGACCGTTCGCAACAAAGGCTACCTGTTCGCCCCTCACGCCTGGGATAACTAAGCAGCCCTTCTGCGGCCCTGCGAGGGGCCCGCTCATCGCGCGCTCGCCGGCGGCAAAGTTATCACGTTTGCTGCCTGCTGCGTTCGTCCCTGGCGCGCACATTCATCACCGGAACTTGTCATATTGATTAAATCAATAGAATTAGCCGTACAGAACCCCATCACATAACTCCTCAATATGATTGTGCTCAAGGACTTACCGCTGTCAGAGTGGCATAAAGCCTGAAAACACAGGACTTTTGCATGATGAAATACGTTGTACTTTTGGCACTCTCACTGTTCACTTCTCTCTCTGGCTGGGCTTTTTCCCTCGACAACGCCGATATTCGACTCCTCTGTCCGCAGCGCGGGCAAATCGAGGTGATCCTTCATCGCTATGAACATACCCAGCAATCCTGGGGGCAGCATCACTTTGAAACCGGCGGCGGCCACGTTCGCCAGGGGCCGCTGCTGGTGATCCCGTTTGCCAACCTCGATCAGATGATTTACCACCAGACCACCGGCGAGTTTGCTTTCTGGTATGCCGAAACGGAAAAACTGGTGCGCTGTCGGCTGCTGAGTCTGACGACCACCTATCCGGTAGACATTCCTTATTATCGTGAGTAGCGTATCCATGGACGCACACAATACGATTGCCCTGCTCCCCCCGAGGGTGAAGAAATCACCGCATCGAGTGACACTGTCACCTTTTCACCGTTCTGTCTCCAGGCTGGCTATTGTCAGGGGGCATAAACCCTGCTTTGATAGCGTATCGATGATTTCCCCGCGCCTCGCCCGGGGATATCGATAACATTGACTCCCCGACGCGCAGAAGATGCCCCTGGGGCGCCAGACAGGTTTCTCTTGAATACGCGGTAATGTAATGAAAAAGCTGTTCGTGCAGTTCTATCTTCTGCTCTTCGTCTGCTTTCTGGTGATGACCATGCTGGTCGGTCTGGTCTATAAATTTACCGCGGAGCGCGCCGGACGGCAGTCGCTTGACGATTTGATGAAAAGCTCGCTGTATCTGATGCGCAGCGAGCTGCGGGAGATACCGCCGCGCGACTGGAGCAAGACCCTTAAAGAGCTGGACCTGAATTTATCGTTTGATCTGCACATCGAGCCGATCAGCAAATTTAAGCTGTCGGAAAGCTCGATGCAGCACCTGCGCGCCGGCGATATCGTCGCCCTCGACGATCAGTACACCTTTATTCAGCGCATTCCCCGCAGCCACTATGTGCTGTCGGTGGGCCCGGTGCCCTATCTCTATTTTCTGCATGAGATGCGCCTGCTGGACGTGGCGCTAATGGCGTTTATTGCTATCTCTCTGGCCTTTCCGGTGTTTATCTGGATGCGCCCGCACTGGCAGGACATGCTGCGCATTGAGACGGCCGCCCAGCGCTTTGGCGAAGGTCACCTCAGCGAGCGCATTCACTTCGACAGTATGTCCAGCTTCGAGCGGCTCGGGGTGGCCTTTAACCAAATGGCCGATAACATTAATGCGCTTATTGCCAGCAAAAAGCAGCTGATTGACGGCATCGCCCATGAACTCAGGACACCGCTGGTACGCCTGCGCTACCGTCTGGAGATGAGCGAGAATCTCACCGAGGCGGAATCGCAGGCGCTGAACCGCGATATCGGTCAGCTGGAGGCGCTGATTGAAGAGCTCCTGACCTACGCCCGCCTCGACCGCCCGCAGACGGAGCTCAGCCTGACGACTCCCGATTTTCCCGCCTGGATCAGCGATCACGTCGAGGATATCCAGATGGTTAACCCACAGCGCGAGGTCGCCCTGGCGACGCTGACCCACGGTAACTACGGCGCGCTGGATATGCGACTGATGGAGCGGGTGCTGGATAATTTGGTCAATAACGCCCTGCGCTACAGCAGCCAGCGGGTGGCGGTCAGCCTGACGCTGCAGGGTTCGCGCGCATCGTTGCTGGTTGAGGATGACGGCCCGGGAATCGCCCCCGAGGAGCGCGAGCGGGTGTTTGAGCCCTTTGTCCGCCTTGACCCCAGCCGGGACCGGGCGACAGGAGGCTGCGGCCTCGGCCTGGCGATTGTCCACAGTATCGCCCAGGCGATGGGCGGCGAGGTGCGCTGCGAGGCCAGCCCTCTCGGCGGCGCCCGCTTCTGCTTTAGCTGGCCGGTCTATCATCAGCTGCCTGATTTCACCTCTGCCTGAATAAAACTTGCGCAGAAGCCGCGGGCTGGGTATGCTGCAAAAATCTAATAGTATGTTGTAACTAAGGTGGTAATAATGGCCAGCTACGACCTCGTTGAACGTCTGAATAATACCTTTCGCCAGATCGAGCTGGAGCTGCAGGCGCTCCAGCAGGCGTTAAGTGACTGCCGTCTGCTGGCGGGCCGGGTATTTGAACTGCCGGCGATCGGTAAGGATGCCGAGCACAATCCGCTGGCCACTATTCCGGTGGTGCAGCACATCGGCAAGACGGCCCTGGCGCGCGCCCTGCGCCACTACAGCCATCTGTTTATCCAGCAGCAATCGGAAAACCGCAGCAGCAAGGCCGCCGTACGCCTGCCGGGGGCTATCTGCCTGCAGGTTACCGCCGCGGAGCAGCAGGATCTGCTGGCGCGTATTCAGCATATCAATGCCCTGAAGGCCACCTTCGAGAAGATCGTCACCGTCGACTCCGGCCTGCCCCCCACCGCCCGTTTTGAGTGGGTACACCGTCATTTGCCGGGGTTGATCACCCTAAGCGCCTACCGCACGCTGACGCCCCTCGTCGACCCGAGCACCATCCGCTTCGGCTGGGCCAATAAGCACGTCATCAAGAATCTGACCCGCGACCAGGTGTTGATGATGCTGGAGAAAAGCCTGCAAGCGCCGCGGGCGGTGCCGCCGTGGACCAGGGAGCAGTGGCAGAGCAAACTGGAAAGGGAGTATCAGGATATCGCCGCCCTGCCGCAGCGGGCGCGGCTGAAAATAAAACGACCGGTGAAAGTCCAGCCGATCGCCCGCGTCTGGTACGCCGGCGAGCAGAAACAGGTACAGTACGCCTGCCCCAGCCCGCTGATCGCCCTGATGTCCGGCAGCCGGGGGGTCAGCGTACCGGATATTGGCGAGCTGCTGAACTATGATGCCGACAATGTGCAGTATCGCTACAAACCGGAGGCGCAGTCGCTGAGATTGCTTATCCCGCGCCTGCACCTCTGGCTGGCTAGCGAATAGCCAGGCTGCCGACCATCTCTTCCGGGCGCACCCAGCTGTCGAATTCGGCTTCCGTCAGGTAGCCCAGCGCCAGCGCCGAGGCTTTGAGAGTCAGCCCCTCATGGTGCGCTTTTTTAGCGATTTCCGCCGCCTTGTCGTAGCCGATATGGGTATTCAGCGCAGTAACCAGCATTAGCGACTCATTGAGCAACTGACTGATCCGCTCGCGATTCGGTTCAATACCCACCGCACAGTGCTCGTTAAAGCTCGCCATACCGTCCGCCAGCAGACGCACCGACTGCAGGAAGTTGTGGATGACCATCGGGCGATAGACGTTAAGCTCAAAGTTGCCGGAAGCACCGCCGATATTCACTGCCACGTCGTTGCCCATCACCTGGCAGCAGACCATGGTCAGAGCTTCGCACTGGGTTGGGTTAACCTTGCCCGGCATAATCGATGACCCTGGCTCGTTTTCCGGGATGGCGATTTCACCAATGCCGCAGCGGGGGCCGGAGGCCAGCCAGCGGACATCGTTAGCGATTTTCATCAGCGAGGCCGCCAGGCCTTTCAGCGCGCCGTGGGCATGGACCAGGGCATCCACAGTGGCCAGCGCTTCGAATTTGTTCGGCGCGGTGACAAATGGCTGTCCGCTGAGCGACGCCAGCTCGGCCGCCACCCGTACGGCATATTCCGGATGGGTATTCAGCCCGGTTCCTACCGCCGTCCCGCCCAGCGCCAGCTCGGCAAGATGCGGCTGACTGGCTTCAATGTGCTTCAGGCTATGGTCCAGCATCGCCACCCAGCCGGAGATCTCCTGGCCTAAGGTGAGCGGCGTGGCGTCCTGCAGATGGGTGCGGCCGATCTTGACGATATCCCTGAAGGCCACCGCTTTTTCATTGAGCGTCGCCCGCAGCGCCTGCAGCGACGGGATCACTTTTTCCCGCAGGGCAATCAGCGCCGCGACGTGCATGGCGGTGGGGAATACATCATTTGAGCTCTGGCTCTTATTCACATCGTCATTGGGATGAATTTTTCGCGCCATCCCCCGTTCTCCGCCGAGCAGTTCACTGGCGCGGTTGGCCAGCACCTCGTTCATATTCATATTGCTTTGGGTGCCGGAGCCGGTCTGCCAGATAGCCAGGGGGAACTCCTGCGCGTGCTTTCCGGCCAGCACTTCGTCAGCGGCGGCGACGATCGCCCCGGCTTTCTCCGCCGTCAACAGTCCGAGATCCTGGTTAACCTTCGCCGCCGCCCGCTTGGTCAGCGCCAGGGCGTATATCAGCTCCCCGGGCATTTTTTCGGTCGAGATGCGGAAATGCTCCAGCGAGCGCTGGGTCTGGGCGCCCCAGAGTTTATCGGCCGGGACCTCGATGGCGCCCATCGAGTCTTTTTCACTGCGATGCGTTGTCATTACTTTCTCCTTGGATGAAAAGTGCGTCATAGCGACAAAGCTCACCTGCTTAAAAGACTAAGTATTGGCCAGATTGATAAGTTGTTTTGGTGGTTCGTGCCGCGAAGCGACATAAAAAAAGCCCCCCCCC
>NZ_GL882866.1:149606-149762 GCF_000195655.1 Klebsiella sp. MS 92-3 | reverse complement strand
CCCGGCGGCGCTGCGCTTGCGCGGGCCTACAGAGAACCGCATAACTTATTGATATTGCTGTTTTTCGTAGGCCGGGTAAGGCGAAAGCCGCCGCCCGGCAGAAAGGCGCTCACCCTAACGAAAACAGGTTTGTCATCGACCAGCCCCCCCCCCCCC
>NZ_GL882866.1:136704-149472 GCF_000195655.1 Klebsiella sp. MS 92-3 | reverse complement strand
GGGGGGGGGGGGTGGGTTACTTCACGCAGCGAGCGCACTGCGAGGTCTGGATCTGCTGGAAGAAGTCATTGCCTTTATCATCAACGAGGATAAAGGCCGGGAAATCCTCCACTTCAATTTTCCAGATAGCCTCCATACCCAGCTCCGGATAGGCCACGCACTCGAGGCTCTTGATGCTCTGCTGGGCCAGCACTGCCGCCGGGCCGCCGATGCTGCCGAGGTAGAAGCCGCCGTGTTTGTGGCAGGCGTCGGTGACCTGCTGGCTGCGGTTGCCTTTCGCCAGCATGATCTTGCTCGCCCCATGGGACTGCAGCAAATCAACGTAAGAGTCCATGCGGCCTGCGGTGGTCGGCCCCAGAGAGCCGGAGGCGTAACCGTCCGGCGTCTTGGCCGGACCTGCGTAGTAGATCGGGTGATCTTTGACGTACTGCGGCAGCGCCTCGCCGTTGTCGATAAGCTCCTTCAGCTTAGCGTGGGCGATATCGCGGGCGACGATGATAGTCCCGCTCAGCGACAGGCGGGTGGACACCGGATACTGCGACAGCTGCGCCAGGATCTCGCTCATCGGCTGGTTAAGATTTACCTTCACCGCTTCGCCTTCCCCGGCCTGGCGCAGATGCTCAGGGATATATTTCCCCGGGTTGCTCTCCAGCTTCTCGATCCAGATGCCGTCGCGGTTAATCTTGGCTTTGATGTTGCGGTCGGCGGAACAGGAAACCCCCATCCCTACCGGGCAGGAAGCGCCGTGACGCGGCAGACGGATCACGCGGATATCGTGGGCAAAGTATTTGCCGCCGAACTGCGCGCCGAGACCAAGGTTCTGCGCCTCCAGCAGCAGCTCCTGCTCCAGTTGCACGTCGCGGAACGCCTGGCCGTGCTCGTTACCTTCGGTCGGCAGGCCATCGTAGTATTTGGTGGACGCCAGCTTCACGGTCTTCAGCGTCGCTTCCGCCGAGGTACCGCCGATCACGAAGGCGATATGGTACGGTGGACAGGCGGCAGTACCGAGGGTGCGCATCTTCTCGACGAGGTAATTTTTCAGCTTCGCCGGGGTGATCAGCGCTTTGGTTTCCTGGTACAGATAGGTTTTGTTCGCCGAGCCGCCGCCCTTGGCGATGCAGAGGAATTTGTACTCATCGCCATCGGTAGCATAGAGATCGATCTGCGCCGGCAGGTTGGTGCCAGTGTTAACCTCTTTATACATATCCAGCGGCGCGTTCTGCGAGTAGCGCAGGTTGTCCTGGATATAGGTGTTATACACCCCCTGCGCCAGGGCGGCTTCATCGCCGCCGCCGGTCCACACGCGCTGGCCTTTTTTACCCATGATGATCGCGGTGCCGGTGTCCTGGCAAGTGGGCAGAATACCTTTGGCGGCGATATCCGAGTTGCGCAGGAACTGCAGCGCGACGTATTTATCGTTTTCGCTGGCTTCCGGATCGTTAAGGATATCCGCCACCTGCTGCTGATGCGCAGGGCGAAGCATAAAGGAGGCGTCGTGGAAAGCATGCTGCGCCAGAAGGGTCAGCGCCTGAGGGTCAACTTTTAGCACTTCCTGGCCGGCGAATTCGGCGACGGAGACGTAATCACTGCTGAGGAGATAATACTCGGTGTCATCCTTTTTGAGCGGAAAAGGATCCTGGTAAACAAACGGTTTATTCGACATTGTACTCTCACTTACTGCTTTGGCTGATTATGTTTCAGGCAGGGACTCCATGTGCCTGTAGAAAAGCGAGTCGAACAATCTTACACAATTTTTTAACAAAAACTGAGACAAGGACGACTTTTTCTTTCAGCAGTTGCTTCTCCACCGTTTGCTGGTTTAATAGGGCGATAAAATTTACTTTGTTTGAAACAGGGATTGAGAATGCAAAAGCTGATTAACGCCGTGCAGAACTATGCATGGGGAAGCCACACCGCCTTAACCGAACTCTATGGCATCGCCAACCCGGACAATCTGCCGATGGCAGAGCTGTGGATGGGGGCGCATCCGAAGAGCAGTTCGCAGATCCTGGCGGCCGACGGCCAGCCGCGTTCGCTGCGCGAGGTGATTGACGCGGATAAAGCCGCTCTGCTCGGCGACAAGGTTGCCGCCCGCTTTGGTGAACTGCCGTTCCTGTTTAAGGTACTGTGCGCCGCTCAGCCGCTCTCAATTCAGGTGCATCCCAACAAGCGGGCCTCGGAAGAAGGTTTCGCCCGCGAGAACGCCGCCGGTATCCCGCTCTCCGCCGCCGAGCGTAACTACAAAGATCCGAACCACAAACCGGAGCTGGTTTTTGCCCTGACGCCGTTCCTGGCGATGAATGCATTTCGCGAGTTCAGCGAGATTGTCACCCTGCTGCAGCCGGTGGCTAGCGCGCATCCGGCAATCGGCGCCTTCCTGCAGCAGCCGGACGCGACTCACCTGAGCCAGCTGTTTGCCAGCCTGCTAAATATGCAGGGTGAGGAAAAGGCCAAGGCGCTGCAGGTGCTGCGCGACGTACTGGCCCGTGAACAAGGCGAACCGTGGCAGACTATCCGCCTGATCGCGGAATTCTATCCGGACGACAGCGGCCTCTTCTCCCCGCTGCTGCTGAACGTGGTGAAGCTGAACCCAGGCGAAGCGATGTTCCTGTTTGCTGAAACGCCGCACGCCTATCTGCAGGGGGTGGCGCTGGAGGTGATGGCCAACTCGGATAACGTACTGCGCGCCGGCCTGACGCCGAAATACATTGATATTCCTGAGCTGGTTGCTAACGTCAAGTTCGAGGCTAAACCGGCGGGTGAGCTGTTGACCCAGCCGCAGCGTCACGGCGCGGAACTCGACTTCCCGATCCCGGTGGAAGATTTTGCCTTCTCCCTGCATGACCTCTCCGCCGAGGCCAGCGATCTGGCCCAGGCAAGCGCGGCGATCGTGTTCTGCGTCGACGGCGAAGCCGTACTGCGCAAAGGCGACCAGAGCCTGACCCTCAAGCCGGGCGAGTCGGCCTTCGTGGCCGCCAGTGAATCGCCGGTGCAGGTCAGCGGCCGCGGCCGCGTGGCGCGCGTTTTCAATAAGCTCTAGTAAGCGACTGACCCTTAAGGTCGCGCTTACTGTTGGTGATAACTCAGCCAGGCGGTCTCTCCGCCTGGCTTCATTTATGGATAAATGCTATGAAAAAATCGCTGGTCGCAGCAGGAGTCATCGTGGCGCTGGGCGTGGTATGGACAGGCGGCGCCTGGTTCACTGGTAAACAGCTGGAAGGCCGGATCGCCGATATGGTGCAGCAGGCAAACGCCCAGCTGCGCAGCAGCGCGCCGGAGTCAGGTCTGGAGCTGAGCTATCAGGACTACCAGCGCGGGCTGTTCAGCAGCCATCTGCAGCTGGTGGTGAAGCCGATCGCCGGTCAGGCTAACGGCTGGCTGGCCGCCGGGCAGAGCGTGGTGCTTGACGAAGTGGTCGATCATGGCCCCTTCCCGCTGGCCTCGTTAAAAGCCTTTAATCTGGCGCCGGCAATGGCTTCCGTCCACACCACGCTGGTGAAAAACGACGCCAGCCAGGCGCTGTTCGAGATAGCCAAAGGCGACACCCCCTTTACCGTCGATACGCGCATTGCCTACAGCGGCGACAGCCAGTCGGCTATCGTCCTTAACGCCCTCGACTACGCTAAAGGCGATGAGAAAGTCACCTTCAGCGGCGGTCAGTTCCAGCTCGACGCCGACCGCGACGGCAAAAACATCAGCCTGAAGGGCCAGGCCGGCAGCGGGCAGATCGATGCGCTCAACGAATATAATCAGAAGGTACAGCTGCGCTTCGTCAACCTGACCACCGACGGCGCCACCGAGCTGGCCAGCTTCAACGAACGTATCGGCCAGCAAAAAATGACCCTCGATAAACTGGCCATCAGCGTCGAAGGCAAAGAGCTGGCGCTGATCGACGGCATGGCGCTGGACGGCGGCTCGACGCTGACCCAGGACGGCAAAGGCGTGAACAGCCAGGTGAACTACACCGTCAACAGCCTCAAGCTGCAGGGGCAGGATATGGGCAGCGGCAAACTCACGCTGAAAGTGGATAACGTCGACGGTCAGGCGTGGCACCAGTTCAGTCAGCAGTACAGCGCGCAGTCTCAGGCGCTGCTGGCGAAACCGGAGCTGGCGCAGAATCCGGAGCTGTATCAGCAGGCCCTCACCGAAACGCTGTTCAATGCGCTGCCGATCCTGCTCAAAGGCAACCCGTCGGTGACCATCTCTCCGCTGAGCTGGCGCAATGCCAAAGGCGAAAGCACCCTCAACCTCTCGGTTCTACTGAAGGATCCGGCCCAGGTGACCGCTCCGCCGCAGACCCTGGCGGACAGCCTGGATCGCGTGGTGCAGTCCCTGGACGGCAAAGTGGTGATCCCGGTGGATATGGCGACGGAGTTTATGACTAAGATCGCCGGTCTGGAAGGCTATCAGCCGGCCGATGCCGCCAAACTCGCCGATCAGCAGGTCAAAGGCCTGGCGGCGATGGGCCAGATGTTCCGCATTACCACCATGGAAGATAACGCCATCAGCAGCAGTCTGCAGTACGCGAACGGCCAGGTGACGCTGAACGGACAGAAAATGCCGCTGCAAGACTTTGCCGCGATGTTTGGTCTGGAAGCGCCTTCGCTGCCGGACAGCGCGCCGCAGGAAGGCCAGCCGCAGCAGGAAGGCCAGCCGCAGCAGGATGACGCCGCTCCTCAGCAGGACGACGCCGCCCCGCAGCCGTAACTTATCGGTACAGGAGACGGCCAGCGCGCGCCGTCTCCCTCATTTTCGCGTCACCAGCCGCGGGGGCATAATCTGGTTTCGCGTCTCGCCAGTCCCCTCTTCCAGCCGCCGCAGCATCGAATCCGCCAGGCTTTTCCCCATCTCCCGCGCCGGGGTGGTCACCCAGGTGAGGGGCAGGTCGTCGAGGGCGGCCTCCGGCACGTCGGCAAACGCCGCCAGCGCCACCCGCTGCTCAAAGTAGCTCTCGACGCCATCTTCCCCGCTCTGTCTTCCAGCCCGTAACAGACCGAACCACGCGCCGGTGGCTACCACGTTGTTGTAGCACAGCACCGCGGTAATGGTCGGATTCTGGCGCAGCAGGCCGGTCATCGCCTCCGCCGCCTGCTTCTGGCTGGACTCGCACTCCAGCACCCATTCGCTGTGAAACGGCAGGCCGTATTTCAGCAAGGTGGCGCAATAGCCGCCGACCCGCTCGGCGCGCGTCAGCGAAGCACTCTGCCCGCCGAGCCAGGCGATCCGCTGATGGCCGCGGCGGATAAGATGCTCCGTCACCAGCTGCGCCGCCTGCATGTTGTCCGGGCGGATCAGGTCGACATCGTCAAGATAGCTGGCGCGGGAAGCAAACACCAGCGGCACCCCCGCCTCCGCCGCACGCTCGCGCAGCTCGCTCCCGCGGTCGATCGCCCCAGCGATAATCACCCCGTCCACCCCCTGCGCCGCCAGCGTATCAAACCGCTGGGCCATCTTCTCGCCGCTGCGGCCTCCCTGGGTGAGAAATACCATTTTCCCCTGCCTCTCCAGGGCATCGGTGAGGCCGGCGGTTAATTCAGCATAAAACGGTTTTGACAGGTCGCTGACGATAAGGCCAATCACCCCGCTCTGCCCACCGCGCAGCGAGGCCGCCTGACGGTTGCGCACAAATCCCAGCTGTTCGATAGCCTGATTAACCCGCTCGCCGGTGGCGCTGGAGATGCGCCCTTTGCCGCTCAGTACCAGTGAAACGGTACTCACGGAGACGCCGGCAGCCAGCGCCACATCATTGATGGTGATCTTTTTTGCGATAGCCATAACCTGCTGGCTGACTCCCTTGCCTGTCGATAAATCGTTTTATCATTGTGCGATCTTTATAAACCTTATTATCGCTTGAATATGTGATTTTTATCGCACTAAAAAGTGATAAAACGTTTTATCTTGCCGTGGCGTTAGTTCTCCCGACCACTTATGAATCAGGAACCGTGCTATGACGGCGAAAACAGCACCAAAAATCACCTTATGGGAATTTTTCCAGCAGCTGGGAAAAACCTTCATGCTGCCCGTAGCGTTGCTCTCGTTTTGCGGGATCATGCTGGGGATCGGCAGCTCGCTAAGCAGTCACGATGTTTTGACTCTGCTGCCGTGGCTGGATATGCCGCTGCTGCAGGCCATCTTTATCTGGATGAGCAAGGTCGGCTCCTTTGCCTTCAGCTTCCTGCCGGTCATGTTTTGTATCGCCATCCCGCTGGGTCTGGCGCGAGAGAACAAAGGCGTCGCCGCCTTCGCCGGCTTCGTTGGCTACGCGGTCATGAACCTGGCGGTCAACTTCTGGCTGACCGCGAAGGGTATTCTGCCCACCACCGACGCCGCGATCCTGAAGGCCAACAATATCCAGAACATTATCGGCATTCCGTCAATCGATACCGGGATCCTCGGGGCGGTGATCGCCGGGATTATCGTCTGGCTGCTGCATGAACGCTTCCATAACATTCGCCTGCCGGACGCCCTGGCCTTCTTCGGCGGCACCCGCTTCGTGCCGATCGTCACCACCGTGGTGCTGGGGCTGGTTGGGCTGGCGATCCCGCTGGTGTGGCCAGTCTTCGCTATGGGGATCAACGCCCTCGGGAAGATGATCAACAGCGCCGGGGATTTTGGGCCGATGATCTTCGGCACCGGCGAGCGACTGCTGCTGCCGTTTGGCCTGCACCATATTCTGGTGGCGCTGATCCGCTTTACCGAAGCCGGCGGCACCCTCGACGTCTGCGGCCACAGCGTCAGCGGCGCGCTGACCATCTTCCAGGCGCAGCTGAGCTGCCCGACGACCCACGGCTTCGCCGAAAGCGCCACCCGTTTCCTGTCGCAGGGTAAAATGCCGGCATTCCTCGGCGGCCTGCCGGGAGCCGCGCTGGCGATGTACCACTGCGCCCGTCCGGAAAACCGACATAAAATTAAAGGCCTGCTGATCTCCGGGGTCATCGCCTGCGTGGTCGGCGGCACCACCGAGCCGCTGGAGTTCTTGTTCTTGTTTGTCGCGCCGGTCCTGTATGTCATCCACGCGCTGCTGACCGGTCTCGGCTTTACCATCATGGCGGTGCTCGGGGTAACCATCGGCAACACCGACGGCAATATCATCGACTTCGTGGTGTTTGGCATTCTGCATGGCCTGGCCACCAAGTGGTATCTGGTGCCGGTGGTGGCGGCTATCTGGTTCGCGGTCTACTATGCCATCTTCCGCTTCGCCATCACCCGCTTCAATCTGAAAACGCCGGGCCGCGACATCGACACTGCCGCCAGCGTGGAGAAAGCCGTCGCCGGTACCATCGGCAAATCCGGGTATAACGTACCGGCGATTCTGGCGGCGCTCGGCGGCGCAGAGAACATTGTTTCGCTGGATAACTGCATTACCCGTCTGCGCCTGTCGGTGCACGATATGAGCAAAGTGGACGCCGCCGCGCTGAAAGCCCATCGCGCCATCGGGGTGGTACAGCTCAACCAGCATAATCTGCAGGTGGTTATTGGCCCGCAGGTACAGTCGGTAAAAGATGAGATGGCCACGCTGATGAATACCGTGCAGGCCTGATCCCACTAGTCCCCCTCCGCTACGGAGGGGGCGCTCGCTAAGGAAGCTCCAATGTTTGATTTTGCCACCCCTATCGATCGCCACGGCACCTGGTGCACGCAATGGGACTATGTCGCCGACCGGTTTGGCGCCGCCGATCTGCTGCCGTTCACTATTTCCGATATGGATTTCGCCACCGCGCCCTGTATTCTCGACGCCGTCAGCCAGCGGCTGGCCCACGGGGGGTTCGGCTACAGCCGCTGGCGCAACGAGGCGTTTCTCGGGGCGATTGTCCACTGGTACGCCAGCCGCTTTAACAGCGACATCGATCCGCAATCTGTGGTCTACGGACCGTCGGTTATCTACATGGTGGCGGAAACCATCCGCCAGTGGTCGAAAGAAGGCGACGGCGTCGTGGTCCACACCCCTGCCTACGATGCGTTCTATAACACCATCACCGCTAACCGGCGGCGGATTGCCCCGGTGCCATTGATCCTGAAGGATAATCGGTGGCGCTGCGATATGGACCGCCTGGAGGCGGCGCTGGCGGAGCCAAAGAATACCCTGCTGCTGCTGTGCAGCCCGCACAACCCAACGGGGAAAGTCTGGCGTCGCGAGGAGCTGGAGACCATGGCGGCCCTGTGTCAAAAACATGGCGTCAGGGTGATTAGCGACGAAATTCATATGGACATGACCTGGGGCGAACACCGCCATATCCCGTGGAGCGAGGTCGCTCAGGGACCATGGGCGTTGTTCACCTCCGGTTCGAAGAGCTTCAATATTCCGGCCTTTACCGGGGCCTACGGCTTTATCCCCGAAGAGAACGAGCGCGACAGCTACCTGCAGGCGCTAAAGGGTCGCGACGGGCTCTCTTCCCCTTCCGTGCCGGCGCTGGTCGCCCATATCGCCGCCTACCGCGACGGGGCTCCCTGGCTCGATGCCCTGCGCGACTACCTGCAGGCGAATATGCGCTATGTCGCCGACACGCTCAACAACGCCTTCCCCGCGCTCGGCTGGCAGCCGCCGGAGGCCACCTACCTGGCATGGATCGACCTGCGCCCGCTCAACGTTGACGATCGCGCGCTACAGCAGGCGCTGATCGCCGAACAGAAGGTGGCGATTATGCCGGGTTATACCTATGGTCCTGAGGGCAACGGCTTTCTGCGACTCAACGTCGGCTGCCCGCGCGAGAAGCTGGAACGCGGTGTCGAAGGACTGATTGCCGCCCTGCGCAGCCTCAGCTGATTCGACGCGCAATCTACAGGTCATCGCGCCGGCGAAACGCCAGGTAACCGGCGCCGAGGGTAAAGACAGCGACAATCACCACCAGCAGGATAAACCCGTGGTGGTTGCTTGCCAGCGGGATCCCACCGACGTTCATGCCGAAAAAACCGGCGACGATGTTAATCGGCAGCGCGAGGACGGTGATCACCGTCAGGGTATAGAGGGTGCGATTGCTCTGCTCCAGCTGGCGGGCGCCAATCTCCTCCTGCAGCAGACTGATGCGCTCGATCAGGCCCGACAGATCGTTAAGCACCACGCTAAACTCTTCAGTGAACTGACGAAACGCCTGCACCACCGCGCGATCCATCCACGCCGGCGGCCGGTTAAGCAGCCGGAACATCGCCGCCGGCTCCGGCGCCAGCAGCCGCTGGAAGCGTAAAAGCATCCGCCGTAGCCGCGCCAGATCGGCCCGGTTGCGCTGCACGTGATTGCTTAGAAGACGCTCTTCAATAAGGTCAACATGGCGGCTGGCCTGGCGGACGACCTGCTCCAGCACCTCCTCCTGCTCCTCCAGCAGAAAGGCCAGCAGCTCAGTAGACGTGTTCACCCTGAGCGTCTGCAAGCGCGGCAGCATCCATTCGATAAACCGCAACGGTTTGAAGCGCGCCGTCACCACCAGCCTGGGGCTACAGTAGAGCCACAGCGTGGCGGTTTCCGCGCTGGTATCCTGCGGACGAAACAGCACATCGTTAAGCACAGCGAACAGATTTTCCCCCTGTCGCTCAATGCGGGTGGTGTGCGAGCCGCTGCGGATCTCCTCGAAGAAAAAATCGGCCACCGGAAAGTGGCTGGTTAACCATTTCTCGGCGGTGGCATGATTAAGATTCAGGTGTAACCAGATAAACGCCTTGTCATCGGCGAGCGCCTGATAGCGGGCGCAGACCTCGCCAGAGGCGATCGGCTGCGGGGGGCGCTGTTCATGAAACAAATAGCCATGCACCAGGCCGGAAACTTCACTATCAAAATCGGGCTTTAACATCTTCGCGGTGACGTCTTGACTCATGGCTCCCTCAGGACAGGCACTGGCACCGTTGATGCCCGAATATTGTCATCTTTCGCTATTTTCCGCGGGCTGGCAAGGTTAATAATCTGGTCATAAAACAGTAACCTGGCTGACATATGACGGCCAGTATCACGCTTCATCCCCTCGCCGCGCAGGCGATGCGATGGAGGCGAACAGAAGGTCTTCTTGCCTTTATGCTCAGGCGGTTATTAAAATAAATTTGATTATCCTCAAAACTTTTTTAGGCAGAAAGCGGTATTAATTTGCGCGCTTAATCATTGCTTTCACCCAGG
This sequence comes from Klebsiella sp. MS 92-3, assembly GCF_000195655.1. Taxonomy (NCBI): domain Bacteria; kingdom Pseudomonadati; phylum Pseudomonadota; class Gammaproteobacteria; order Enterobacterales; family Enterobacteriaceae; genus Klebsiella; species Klebsiella sp. MS 92-3. The sequence continues at coordinate 139,373 of NZ_GL882866.1, read as the reverse complement.
TTTATTGAGGAGGAGACCATGAAAACCTATGACCGTAATCGTAACGCTATTGCTACCGGCAGCATGGTAATGATCGCCGGTAACGGGACGACGGGCGTGATTAAAGCTATCCATGGCGAGGGGAAAACCGCTGAGCAGCTGCGCCGGGCGGACTGCGTTGAAATCGACGGCTGCGAGGGCCGCTTCTGCCCGTTGGATCTGATCCGTCTCGGCTTCCATTAATTCCTGCCGCCAGGTCGTTAGTATCAGGCCACCTGTGGTGGCCTGCTCTTTTCCCGGGAAATAAAGCGTCTAGCGAAAGCTCCACTGAACACTCATCACAAAGATCGCCGGCACAATAATGCCGCCTTCCACACCGAAATAATCGGTGAAATTATATTGCAGGCCATGATAGAGGTAGGGCGAAAAACCGATGCCGGTGATTTTTTTGGCGGTGCGGTAGGTGCCGGAATCCCCACAGTGGCTGAAGGCATCAAAGAAAAATTCCCCGGTATAGGCATACACCCCTTTCAGTACCCAGCCGGTATCGTTTTTCAGCCAGTCGCGGCGCACGCCGAGGGTCAGGCAACGATCGTCAAAGCTGTTTTTCATCGTTCCGACCAGCACGCTGTATTTTGAATCCTGAGAAAACTTGCGCTCCACCGAGAAAAAGTTGTTATTGAAATGTTCGTTATATTGTCCGTGGTTACCCGTCATATGATAGACATAGGAACCGGTATTCATCGAATAGAGGTTTAATTCCCCGGCCTGCGCCGACGGCATGGCAACCATTAGTAGCGCTGATAACAAAATCCATAATTTATTTACCATTCAGTAACCTATGCCATACCCGTAAAAAGAACCCGGCATGCTAGCACCGCTTAGCTAAACCAAAGGGCAATCAGATAAACCGACGCTCTTCGCGGCGGGAAAATATGACGCTATCTGCACTATAGCAGTCGCCCTCTAGCCTGGTGAGCGCCTGCGGTTATACTGGAGAAACATTCCCCTAATCGTTAAGGACCGCTGTGTTAGCCACTCTCCTCGTTGCGCTGGTCGCTATTATTCATCTCGCCATCCTGGTGCTGGAGATGTTTCTCTGGGAAGCCCCCGCCGGGCGCCGGGCCTTTAACCTCAGCGCCGATTTCGCCCGGCAGACCCGGGTGCTGGCGGCCAACCAGGGCTTGTATAACGGCTTTCTGGCCGCCGGCCTGGCATGGGGGCTGTGGCTGGGGGCGCCGGGGGTGCAGGTGGTTATCTTTTTCCTGGCCTGCGTGCTGGCCGCCGGGATTTTCGGCGCGCTGACCGCCAGCCGCAAAATTCTCTATATTCAGGCGCTGCCCGCGCTGCTGGCGCTGGTTGCCGTGCTGACGCAAGCGTAGGGCCTTGATCCAAAACAGAGAAAGCAGGCGCTAAGGCGGGTACTATTTGCCCCCTTTGGTCGGTCATCGACCGTTAATACCTTCTGAGTTCAGAGGCATTTTTATGACATGGCAATCCTTCAAACAGGCCTGGCTTATCCGATTCTGGTCTCCTGTCCCGGCGGTCATTGCCGCGGGCATTCTCTCTACCTACTATTTTGGCATCACCGGCACCTTCTGGGCGGTGACCGGCGAATTCACCCGCTGGGGTGGTCAGCTGCTGCAGCTGCTGGGCGTCCACAGCGAACAGTGGGGCTATTACCAGCTGATACATCTCGAAGGGTCGCCGCTGACCCGCATCGATGGCAGGATGATCATCGGCATGTTCGGCGGCCGGCTGGCCGCCCCGCTGGGGGGGAATAACGTCAAACTGCGCCTGCCACGCAGCCGGATCCGCATTGCGCAGGCCGTGGCGGGCGGCATCATCGCCGGGTTCGGCGCACGGCTGGCGATGGGCTGCAACCTGGCGGCCTTCTTCACCGGCATTCCGCAGTTCTCCCTGCACGCCTGGCTGTTTGCCATCGCCACCGCCATCGGCTCCTGGTTTGGCGCCCGCTTCACGCTGCTGTCCCTTTTTCGCATCCCGGTAAAAATGCAAAAAGTGTCCACCGCCTCGCCGTTAACCCAAAAACCGCAGCAGGCGCGCCGCCGTTTCCGCCTGGGGATGGTGGTCTTTTTCGCCATGATCGGCTGGGGCCTGCTCACCGCCGCAGACCACCCGGCGCTCGGCCTGGCGATGCTGTTTGGCATTGCCTTTGGCCTGCTTATTGAGCGCGCGCAGATCTGCTTTACCTCCGCCTTTCGCGATATGTGGATCACCGGCCGGACGGTGATGGCGAAGGCGATTATCTTCGGCATGGCGGCGAGCGCCATCGGTATCTTCAGCTATGTGCAATTGGGGATGGCGCCGAAAATTATGTGGGCCGGTCCTAATGCGGCGATTGGCGGGCTACTATTTGGCTTTGGCATCGTGCTGGCCGGCGGCTGTGAGACCGGCTGGATGTACCGGGCGGTGGAGGGCCAGGTTCACTACTGGTGGGTTGGGCTGGGCAACGTCATCGGCTCAACGCTGCTCGCCTGGTGCTGGGACGATATCGCCGCCCCCCTCGCCACCCACTGGCAGAAAGTCAACCTGCTGAACGCCTTCGGTCCCTTTGGCGGACTACTGGCCACCTATCTACTGCTGCTGATCGCCCTGCTGCTGGTGATCGCCTGGGAGAGACATTTTTTCCGCCGCCCGGGGGGGGGGCGGGGGGGGGTGGGGGGGGG
>NZ_GL882866.1:136329-136636 GCF_000195655.1 Klebsiella sp. MS 92-3 | reverse complement strand
TCTCCTTCACGGTCCGGACCGTGAAGGAGAGCGCATGAAAAACATCATCCCTGATTATCGCCTGGATATGGTCGGCGAACCCTGCCCGTATCCGGCGGTCGCTACCCTGGAGGCAATGCCTTCCCTGCAAAAAGGCGAGATCCTCGAAGTGGTCAGCGACTGTCCGCAGTCGATCAATAACATTCCGCTTGATGCAAGGAACCACGGCTACACGGTGCTGGATATTCAACAGGATGGCCCAACCATTCGCTATTTGATTCAGAAGTAGCGCCGTTTTCCCCCGCCCCCCCGCCCCCCCCCCCCCCCC
>NZ_GL882866.1:134112-136253 GCF_000195655.1 Klebsiella sp. MS 92-3 | reverse complement strand
CCCCCCCCCCCGCCCCCCCCCCCCCCCCGCGCTTGTCTCCTCGTTCCCGCCTCGCCGTTCGCTTACGCATCGCTGACCAGGTAGCCAAACGATTGCAATAGATTGTAACACTTGAAACCGTGTTCCAGTTACGCAATAACCATTAATATAACGCGCCTATATTATTAAAATGCGAATAAGTTATTTAGTGAATGGTTTCTGCCGCTATCGGCCAAAGCCGCACACAGCGACACGATAAGGATCGAAATGGAACTGCTGGTCAGGCTGGGTCATTTTTTTGAGCAAGCGCGTTCTGACGCCGACTATGCCACCTTCGCCAATGAACTGCGTCGGCATCAGGTCTCCTACTACATCTATTTTGTTTCCACCGGCAATATGAATTTCGTAATGGCAAACGACGAGGTGGTCTCGGTAAAAAGCGCCCGCGGGCTGCTGCGCGTTCGCGCTGAGGCCAGCCATTGTCTGACCAGGGCCGCCGTTATCCGCCACTTTGCCCGGGCCATTAACTTTGAACAGTACTGCCGGGATCTCGCCAGCGCCGGGGTGTTTAAGTGGATCGTCGATCTGGAAGAGGAGACCCGGCACTACTGGTCGAAGGATAATACGCTGTTATATAAAGAGTGCCTGATGCCCCCCTGAACCGGTCTCAGGGGGAGGCGGCGAGGGTCAGCCTTTAATCGCGGGTCTGCACCCAAAAGGCGTGGATCAGGCCAGGAATATAGCCCAGCAGGGTCAAAATGATATTGAGAATAAACGCCCAGCCGAAGCCTTTTCCCAGCAGCACACCCAGCGGCGGCAGAATGATAGTGAAAACGATTCTCCAGAATCCCATAACCTCTCCCTTCGTCTAACGTCAATTTTTTACTAAGCTATTCAATAGTTAAGCATAGACGCTTTTCGTCGTTTCGCCAGCAGGCAGCCCCCTCATCTCTGGTAACAAAAATCATTCCCTGCCGTCACGGGCAAAAAAGACCGGGAAAACATTCACTTTTCCCCTCTCCGGCCCGCAGGCCCTGGCATAGCGCACAGATTGTCAGTTGACCAATCAGGGGGACAGGGCTAAGCCTGGAGGAGTTTCATCACATCGAGTCGTTTTACCAACCGGAGAATATCCATGAGTAAACTTGGGATTAATGGATTTGGTCGTATCGGACGTCTGGTGTTACGTCGTTTATTAGAAGTCGACAGCAGCCTGGAAGTGGTGGCTATCAACGACCTCACTTCGCCAAAGGTGCTGGCCTACCTGTTGAAGCATGATTCAAACTACGGCCCCTTCCCGTGGAGCGTCGACTTTACCGAAGATGCGCTGATCGTCAACGGCAAAACCATTACGGTGTATGCCGAAAAAGAGGCGCAGCATATTCCATGGCAGGCGGCAGGCGCCGAGGTGATTGTGGAGTGTACCGGGTTCTACACCTCGGCCGAGAAATCGCAAGCCCATCTCCAGGCCGGCGCGCGCAAAGTGCTGATTTCCGCCCCCGCCGGCGAGATGAAAACCATCGTCTACAACGTCAACGATGACACCCTGACCCCGGATGACACCATCATCTCCGTGGCCTCCTGCACCACCAACTGCCTGGCGCCGATGGCCAAAGTTCTGCAGGATGCCTTCGGCATCACCGTAGGCACCATGACCACCATCCACGCCTATACCGGCACCCAGTCGCTGGTGGACGGGCCGCGCGGAAAAGATCTGCGCGCCTCCAGGGCGGCGGCGGAAAACGTTATCCCGCACACTACCGGCGCGGCAAAAGCCATTGGCCTGGTGATCCCTGCCCTGAGCGGTAAGCTGAAAGGCCATGCCCAGCGCGTACCGACCAAAACCGGCTCAGTGACGGAGCTGGTATCGGTGCTGGAGAAAAAGGTGACTGCGGATGAGGTCAATCAGGCGATGAGGCAGGCGGCTGAGGGCAATGAATCCTTTGGTTACACCGAAGAGGAGATCGTCTCTTCCGATATCATCGGCAGCCATTTCGGTTCGATCTACGATGCTACCCAGCTGGAGATTGTGGAGGCCGGCGGCGTACAGCTGGTGAAAACCGTCGCCTGGTACGATAACGAATACGGCTTTGTCACCCAACTGATCCGCGTGCTGGAGAAATTTGCCCGCTAAGTGAACGGCGGACAGCCTGCGCTGTCCG
>NZ_GL882866.1:131693-134000 GCF_000195655.1 Klebsiella sp. MS 92-3 | reverse complement strand
AGCCTGCGCTGTCCGCCGGTTCTGTGTGGAGTGCCTCAGGCCTGCAGATAGACCACCTGGGTCTGCAGGTACTCATTCAGGCCGTGGCGGCCATCTGCCCCGCCGATCCCCGACTTACGCCAGCCGGCGTGGAACCCCTGCATCGCCTCAAAGTTCTCACGGTTGATGTAGGTTTCGCCAAACTTCAGTCCCTTAATCGCTTTCATCGCCACGTTCAGATCGCGGGTATAGATTGAGGAGGTCAGGCCATAATCGCTGTCATTGGCCATCGCCAGCGCCTCATCGAGGGTCGAAAAGGCCACCACCGGCAGCACCGGACCGAAGGTTTCCTCATGGATAATGTCCATCTCCTGACGTACATCCAGCAGCAGGGTCGGCGGATAAAAATAGCCTTTGCCCTCCAGCGGCTGACCGCCCAGCGCCACCCGCGCCCCCTGCGCCACCGCCTTCGCCACTTTGCCCGCCACCTGGTCCCGCGCCGCCGCGTTGATCAGCGGCCCCATCGCGATGTCATCCCGCGTCGCCGGGTCGCCAAACTGCACGGCCTTCATCGCCTCACCGAGGCGGTTGACGAAGCGGTCGTAAATGCCCTGCTGAACATAGACCCGCTCGACGCAGTTACACACCTGCCCGGTGTTAATCACCCGCGAGTCCACTACCGCTTTCACCGCCAGCTCCAGATCCGCATCGTCCATCACAATGGCAGGCGCTTTGCCGCCGAGCTCGAGGCACACTTTGGTGATATTTTTCGCCGCAGCGGCCATAATTTTTTCTCCCGCCGCCACGCTGCCGGTCATGCTGACCATCGCCACCTTCGGATTGCCGGCCAGCTCCTGGCCAACGGTTTCTCCGCGGCCAAGCACAAGGTTAAAGACCCCTTTCGGCAACCCAACCTGATGGACAATCTCGGCAAAGGCGATGGCATTATTGGGCGTAAATTCGCTGGGCTTAATGACGATGGTATTTCCAGTGATCAGGGCCGGCGCCAGCTTGCGGGCGATAAGAAAGAATGGGAAGTTCCACGGCAGGATCCCGGTGGTCACCCCCAGCGCGCGTTTAAAGACAAGGATATTCTCCCCCGGGCGATCGCTCTGCACGATCTCACCTTCGTAACGGCGCGCCCATTCTGCCATATAGTCGAGATAATCCGCGGTGAACGCAACCTCCACCGCCGCCAGCTGCTGGATCTTGCCGCCTTCAGCGACAATCAGCCCGGCGATCTCGTCGGCACGCTGGCGGATACCGGCGGCAATTTTGCGCAGCCAGCCCGCACGCTCAATGGCCGGCAGCGCTTCCCAGCCGGGCTGGGCGCGCTCGGCGGCGTCAATCGCCAGCCGCGCCTCTTCGGCAGTCCCGTCCGGGATCCGCGACAGCAGCGCTTCGGTCGCCGGGTTAAGCACGTCGATCCAGCCGTCGCCGCGACCGGAAACGAACTGGCCATCAATATACATCGGGTGTTGAACGGGTGCTGTCATGGCTGCTCCTGTGGTGCATTTGTATTTAACAGGTGATTTTTTTGTTAAATATCGGGCGGATAAGCCGCTGTTCGGCAGCACATTGACGCAGTTCTGTGAGCTGATTCATAAAAACGGGCCAAAAATGCCCGCTTGAGGTTACATTTTAATAACACAAATTGCCCGTTTGCGACGAATCTGCCGTAAACGGGCATTTTTCAGCCGAGGGTGCGGGCCTGCAGCGCCCCGGCAAGCTGGGCGTCCTCCCGCAGCTGTCGCCAGGCGTCGAGGATCTCCGGCGGGAAGGTGACATGGCTGATGAAGTCTTTTCCCCGCGGACCGTACCCTTCAGGGGTATCCTGCAGGCGCGGCAGCTCGCCCAGCAGCAGCCCCAGGTAGCGGGTGACCGGCCAGAGCCCCGCTCCGCCGCCCGCGAACCCCAGTTGGCCATCGGTCTGCTCCAGCACCGGCGAGCAGCCGGGAAAGCTCAACCACTGCGGCGGCGTCGTCGCCCCCTGCCAGACGCGGGCGAAGGTAGCCATGGTTCGCCGCTGCATAGTCGGGTCCTGAATGACGATCCCGCGACGATGGGCGAGCCCCCGGCTCTCCAGCGTGGTCCGGGTAAAACGGGCGTTCTCACCGCAGTTGGTTGACTGGTCTTCCACCACCAGCCGCGAATGGGGGATGTGCCAGTAGTCATGAGCAATGTCGGCCAGAACATGCGCTTCCGGGCGGCCATCCACCGGCAACGTACGGTAACGGGGATCCTGGCGCACCGCCTCGTAGAGATAGCCCGTAGAATGTCCCACGCCGCCGCTGATCAGCAGCGGGACCGCCTGCGCCCCCCCCCCCC
>NZ_GL882866.1:127445-131567 GCF_000195655.1 Klebsiella sp. MS 92-3 | reverse complement strand
GGCGTCGATGGTTGGGATCACGGCGTTGCCGGCCAGCACTACCACGTCCACCTGCGGCAGCGCGGGCAGCGTCGCCAGATCGTCCTGCGCCAGCCAGGCGCCGACCTGGTTAGCCGCCGCCAGCGTCGCTGCCGACAGCGGAGGAAATTGTTCTGCCATTCTGTCTCCTTAATCCTCTCTCAGCCGAGCGGAGAGGATGCTTTCGCTATCATAAACGCCGCCTGCCGGAAGGCATAGCGGCGTCGATTTGTAACCATTTTGAAATAACAAGAAACATCTAAAAACAGGCGGGTTGCACCTGAACAACTCACTATGAAAATAACAAAAAACAGCAAAATCAGGTGGAAAATAAAAAATAGCGTCGCGGTTATACCAGTTCAAACCGCGCCATAACGCCCAGCTTGCCAGCCATAAACTTGCCAATTGTAACCTTCAACCCTAAGTTGCTTAACAATTACACAACCTTTTCACATCAGGTTGCACTCTGCTCGTACAGAGTGACACCTGACCTATCTACCGTGGCGGGAGAACGTTTCGTAATGAGCAATCCACAAGACAACACTGCATCCATTCTGCAGAAAAACAAGAAGGTACTGATCGCGAGCCTGACAGGCAGCGCCATCGAATGGTTCGATTATTTTCTCTATGGCACCGCCGCCGCGCTGGTGTTCAACAAAATCTTCTTTCCGATGGTCGACCCGGTTATCGGCCTGATCCTCTCCTGGCTCTCCTTCTCGCTGACGTTTTTTATCCGCCCCATCGGCGGCGTGATTTTCGCCCATATCGGCGATCGCATCGGCCGCAAGAAGACGCTGGTGCTGACCCTGTCGCTGATGGGGAGCGCCACGGTGGCGATCGGCCTGCTGCCCACCTACGAGATGGTGGGCCTCTGGGCGCCGGCCCTGCTGATTATCCTGCGCATTATTCAGGGCATGGGTATCGGCGGCGAATGGGGCGGCGCGCTGCTGCTGGCCTATGAATACGCGCCGGAAAAGCGGAAAGGCTTTTTCGGCAGCATTCCCCAGGCCGGGGTGACCATCGGCATGTTGATGGCGACATTTATCGTCTCGCTGATGACGCTGTTCGATGAGGCGCAGTTTCTCGCCTGGGGCTGGCGCATACCGTTCCTGCTCAGCTCCGTCCTCGTTTTTCTCGGCCTGTGGATCCGCAAAGATATCGACGAAACGCCCGCCTTTAAGCAGGTGAAAAAATCCGGCCAGGTGGCGAAGGCCCCGCTGCGCGATACGCTCAAGCACCACTGGCGGGAAGTGCTGATCGCCGCCGGCCTGAAAGTGGTGGAGACCGCCCCCTTCTATATCTTCTCCACCTTTGTGGTCAGCTACGCCACCACCACCCTGAGCTATCAGAAGTCGCAGGCGCTGGAATCCGTGACCCTGGGCGCGCTGGTGGCCACCGTGATGATCCCGCTGATGGGGCTGCTGTCAGACAAGGTGGGTCGGCAAAAGATGTACACCCTGAGCGTGGTGCTGCTGGGGCTGTTTATCGTCCCGTGGTTCCTGCTGCTCGACACCGGCACCGGCTGGGGCATCATGCTGGCGACGATCGTTGCCTTCGGCATCCTGTGGGCGCCGGTAACCGCGGTGCTCGGCACCCTGTGCTCTGAGATTTTCAGCGCCAATGTGCGCTATACCGGGATCACCCTCGGCTACCAGCTGGGCGCCGCGCTGGCCGGGGGCACCGCGCCGCTTATCGCCACCGGTCTGCTGGCAAAATATGACGGTGACTGGCGGCCGGTGGCCATTTATCTGGGCATTACGGTGGCGATTTCGCTGCTGGCGATATTCTGCGCCAGCCGGATGAAGTCCGCGCTGAGCACGGCCCCCTCCCGGGCGGAAAGCGCCTGACCGCCGCCCGCCAGGGCTACTACGGCGCCGACTATCTCGCCCGGCGGCGCTGCGCTTGCGCGGGCCTGGGGAAATCGCGCCGCGGGGGATACCGCTTATCCCAGGTCCGTAAGCATGTAGGCCTGGTAAGGCGCCAGCCGCCACCGGGCAGAAACAGGCGTCAAGTCTTCCCCCCTGCTTAGCCGGCCGCCAGGACCGGCGGGTGTCAGGCGCTCTGGTTGTCCAGCTGAAGCTGCCCCTCGCGCCGCTGCTTCAGCTTCCAGAAGCCCCACAGCGCGATAAACCACAGCGGAGAAGCCAACAGCGCCAGCAGCGTGTCCGGGTCAAAGATCATGATGAAGATAGAGAACGCGAAGAACAGCAGGCTCCCCCAGCTCATCACCACCCCGGCGGGCATCTTAAAGATCGACCCGGCGTGCAGGTCCGGACGCTGACGGCGGTAAACCAGATAGGCCACGAGGATCATCCCCCAGCTGAACACCACCATAATCGCCGCCAGGGTCGAGACGATGGTGAACAGGGTCATCACGTTCGGCACCAGAAACAGCAACAGCGTGCCGATCAGCATGCAGAAGCAGGAGAACAGCAGGCTGCGTACCGGAATGCGGGTACTGCGCGACAGGATACGAAACTGCCAGTGCGCATGCTTCTCCACCGACAGGCCGTACAGCATGCGGGTGCTGGAGAAGACCCCGCTGTTGGCCGAGGACATCGCCGAGGTCAGCGCCACAAAGTTAATCACCGCCGCGGCGGCAGGCAGCCCGGCCTTGGCGAACAGCGTCACGAAGGGGCTGGTCTCCGCCGACACCCCCGGCCACGAGGCGACAGCGATGATCACCACCATCGACAGCAGATAGAAGATGATAATCCGCAGCGGCAGAGCATTGATCGCCTTGGGCAAAATGCGCTGCGGATCGCGGGTCTCCGCCGTCATGGTGCCCAGCAGCTCAATGCCGGTAAAGGAGAAGATCGCTATCTGGAAGCCGGCGAAAAAGCCGGTGATGCCGTGGGGCATAAAGGCCGTCGGGTCGGTGAGATGGCTGAGGGAGGCCGTCACGCCGTCCGGGGAGGTCCAGCCGGTGGCAATCATCCAGCCGCCGGTGCCGATCAGGGCGATAATGGTGATCACCTTGATCAGGGCGAACCAGAACTCCGCCTCGCCAAACATTTTCACCGACAGCAGGTTAAGCAGGAACAGGATCGCCAGCATGCTGAGGGCCGGCATCCACGCCGACAGTTCCGGGAACCAGTACTGCATATAGCTCCCGCAGACCACCACGTCGGCGATACAGGTCACCACCCAGCTTAGCCAGTAGGTCCAGCCGAGGTAAAAGCTGGCCTGCGGCCCGAGATACTCGCCGACAAAGTCGGCAAACGAGCGGTAGTCATGGCGGGTGAGCAGCAGCTCGCCCATCGCCCGCATCACCATATAGGTAAAGAACCCGACCAGCACATAGATAACCAGGATCGAGGTGCCGGCGACGGCGATGTTGCGCCCCGCCCCCATAAACAGTCCGGTGCCGATGGCGCCCCCGAGGGCAATCATCTGGATATGGCGGGCGCTGAGCCCGCGCTTAAGCTGTGACGCGCCTTCACCTCCGGCGGCAGGTGACGCCTGATGTTGATGTTCAGTCATGGTGTTTCCTCAGGCTGGTTGCGGGAGACGAAGGGCAGCGGCGCGGAGCAACAGCCCGGCGCGCTGGCCGGTGGCGACCCCGGCGTTGGGAAAGAGGATATAGGGGGCCCGGGCCTGCACCACCCAACGTTTCTCTGCCTGGCGGGCGATCTCATACCCTGCCGGGAGCGCGGTGAAGTTTTCAACGTCTGCCGCGAGATTAAGCGTAAATTCCCCCTCGCGCTTGATGATGCTCTCCTCGACCAGGAAGTAGTCCACCGGCGCTTTGTCGCGCGGCGGCAGCGGCGCGTCAGCGATCCAGGCCCGGATCGCCGCGTCGGCGGCGGCGAACAGGCTGAGATCGTTGGCGCCGAACGGCATCACTTTCCCCAGCTCCAGGGTGGCGCTTTGCGCGGCGAACTTTTCGCAGGTGAAATGGGTGAAGGTGCCGCCCGCTTCGGTATGGCGCACGACGGCGTCCATCCCGCTGGCCTGCAGCAGCTGATAGAAATCGGGCGAAAAATCCCCGGCGTGGGCCGGGAGCAGCGCAAACTGGCGATACAGCGATCCGCGAATGGCGGTGTGCATATCGAGATGACCACGGTTGACCGGCCCCGCCGTATCGGCGGCGCGATAAAAAGC
>NZ_GL882866.1:90984-127282 GCF_000195655.1 Klebsiella sp. MS 92-3 | reverse complement strand
GACCGCCAGATGGCGGCCGCCGAACAGGCGATTCAGGTCGTTATGCAGATAGCGGCGCGCGGCGCGGATCGCCGGCAGATTACCAAAGACGATCAGCAGCGCCTGCGTGAGCGGCTGCCGCCCCTGGCTCAGATCGTGGGTTAGCTGCAGCAGCAGTTCAATCGGCGCGGTCTCATTGCCATGCACGCCGGCGGAGAGGATCGTCGCCTGGCGCCACGGCGCCGTCGGCAGCAGCTGTAAAATGCCCTCGCCCAGCCAGCGGGCCTCGATGCCCGCCGGAAAGGTCCACGCCTGCAGGCGGCAGTGCAGTAAATCGTTAACCAGGTGCTCCATCTGCCGCTCCTTAACGCTGAAAATCATAGACCGCGCCGAGGCGCAGGATCTGCGTCAGCTCATCCAGCGCCTGATAAACCTCGCGCAGCAGCTGCGGGTCCGCCAGATCGCGGGCATGCAGCCGGTCGCGATAGTGTTTTTCCACCCATGCCGTCAGCTGCTGATAACGTTCGTCGTTCATCAGGCTATGGGCGTTGACCGCCTGGCGCTCCGCCTCGTTGAGCACCACTCGCAGCCGCAGACAGGCCGGGCCGCCGCCGTTGCGCATGCTTTCCCGCAGGTCAAAGACCGCCACTTCATCGATCGGCGATGCGCTATCGGCGGCGAGATCGCTGAGATAGCGCCAGACGTTTTCCCGCTGGCGGCACTCCTCCGGCACCACGATCAGCATCTTGCCGTCTGGTTTGCTCAGCAGCTGGCTGTTGAACAGGTATGAGGCCACGGCGTCGTCGAGCGAAACCCGCTCGTCCGGCACTTCCACGCTGGTGAACGGGATATCCAGACTGTCGCTTTTAGCCCGCAGCGTGGCCAGCACTGTAGCCTGATCGACAAACGCCTGCTGATGGTGGAACAGCACATGGCGATTGCTGACCGCGATGACGTCGTTATGAAACACGCCGCGATCGATAGCCTGCGGCGCCTGCTGGGCAAACACCGTGTAGCGCGGATCCAGCTGATGCAGGCGGGCCACCGCTTCGCTGGCCTCGAGGGTCTGCCGCGCCGGATACTTCACCGGGGCGATACCGCCGCTGGCGCGTCGACCATAGACGAAAAACTGCACTCCCTGCCGGTCATATTCCCGGCAGAAGCGGTTGTGGTTGGCCGCCCCTTCATCGCCGAGGTCGCCATGCTGCGGCAGCGCCGCATGGTGGGCAAAGTAGCGCGGATCGGCGAACGTGGCGCCCAGGATCGCCGAGGTGGTGGGTGCCTCCTGCATACGGTGCAGCTTATTGTTCAGGTTGGCGACGGTGAAATGGACTTTGCCATCGGCGCTGTCCGCCGACGGTGAGACAGTCGCCGCGTTGGCGGTCCACATCGACGAGGCGGAGCTGAAGGCGGAGAGCAGCTGCGGCGCCGCGTGGGCCGCCTGCCGGATAACCTGCTCATCGCTGCCCTGGAAACCCACTTCACGCAGCAGACGCAGATTCGGCCGCGGCTGCGGCGGCAGAATGCCCTGCACGAAGCCGCGATCGGCCAGGGCTTTCATTTTATACAGCCCCTGCAGCGCCGCCTTTTTAGGGTTAGAGAGACCATCGCGGTTATTTTGCGAGGCTTCATTGCCGACGGAGAGTCCGGCGTAGTGGTGCGTCGGGCCGACCAGGCCATCAAAGTTTGCTTCAAAACCAGACATATGTCCTCACAGGATCCGTTATCAGAATGGCAGGCCCGGCGATACCGTCGCCGGAAGCGTCAGCGTATCGCTGACCAGAGAGGCCATCGGCCAGGCACAGTAGTCGGCGGCGTACCACGCTGCCGCGCGATGGTTGCCGGAGGCGCCCACCCCGCCAAACGGCGCTTTACTCGATGCGCCGGTCAGCGGCTTGTTCCAGTTGACGATCCCGGCTCGCGCCTCGTCCGCCAGCTGATCAAACTGCGCCGCATCGCTGGAGATCAGCCCGACGGCCAGGCCATAGCGGGTCTGATTGGCGAGGCGAATCGCCTCCGGGAAGCCGTCGTAACGGATAATCGTCAGCAGCGGGCCAAAGTACTCTTCATCCGGCACCTCAATACCGGTGACGTCGACGATCCCCGGGGTCAGCACCGTGGAGCGCGGGTCAGGCTGGCGCATGCGCAGCAGCACCTTGCCGCCGAGCCCCTCCAGTTTTTGCTGCGCCGCCAGCATGTTCTGCGCAGCGTCGAGAGAGATCACCCCGCCCATAAACGGCGCCGGCTGATCATCCCACTTGCCGGCGCGGATCTGCGCGCTGGCCTCTACCAGCCGCTGCAGCAGCGCATCCCCCTGCTCGCCGCGCGGCACGATCAGCCGGCGCGCGCAGGTGCAGCGCTGCCCGGCAGAGATAAACGCCGACTGGATAATCACATGCAGCGCCGCATCGATATCGGCCACGTCGGCGACGATCAGTGCGTTGTTGCCGCCCATCTCGAGGGCCAGCATCTTCTCCGGCTGGCCGCCGAAGTAGCGATGGAAGTGGAAACCGGCCGCCGCGCTGCCGGTGAACAGCACGCCGTCGATATCACGATTTTCCAGCAGCGCCTGGCCGGTGGCTTTTCCGCCCTGCAGCAGGTTGATCGCCCCGTCGGGGATGCCCGCCTGCTGCCACAGCTGGACCGTCATTTCAGCGGTAGCCGGCGTCAGCTCGCTGGGTTTAAACACAATGGTGTTCCCGGCGATCAGCGCCGGAATGATATGTCCGTTGGGCAGGTGGCCCGGGAAGTTGTAGGGGCCAAAGACCGCCATCACGCCGTGCGGTTTGTGGCGCAGCAGCGCTTTACCGTCCGGCAGCGTCGACTCATGAAAGCCCGTCCGCTGGTGATAGGCCTCGATGGAGATCGCGGCCTTGCCGATCATCGCCTGCACTTCGGTGCGGGTCTCCCACAGCGGCTTGCTGGTCTCGCGGGAAATCAGGGTCGCCAGCGCCTCTTTATGCGTCTCCAGCAGCGCGGCAAAACGCTGTACGACGTCAATACGCTCGGCCAGCGGCCGGTGCGACCAGGGATAAAACGCCGCGCGCGCCGCGGCGCAGGCCGCCTGGACGTCGTCAGCCCCCGCGCTGGCCGCCTGCCACAGCAGCGACTGATCCTCCGGGGCCAGTTTGCTCATCGTTGCGCCGCTGCCTGGCAGCCACTGCCCGGCTATAAACTGTGCTTTTACCGCCATGATCTGTTGTCCTCTGGATTCAGGGTTACCGTATAAACGCGGTCGGTTTCACTGACCTGCAGCGCGTCCAGCGCGGCGCTGTCAAGCGAGACCTGCTCTTCGTGGGCCACCAGCAGCGCCCGAAAGTTGTCGAATTGACCGTTGGCGACGAGGGTCGGCGCCGGCAGGTCGCCCATCAGCTGCCGGACAGGCAGGCGCTGGCTGTCGCGCACGGCGCGGATCTGATCGGTGTCCGCCTCCAGCACCGGACCGGCATCGAAAATATCCACCGAGCCGCGCCAGCTGAAACCCTCTTTCTCGAGGATCGCCCGCGCCGGGGCGGTATTGGGATGCACCTGACCGATGACCCCGCGGGCCGCTTCCGGCAGCAGTGAGATATAGATCGGGTACGCCGGCATCAGTTCGGCAATAAAGGTTTTCATGCCGGTGCCGGTCAGCCGGTCGGCATCGGCGAACGGGATGTCGAAGAAATGATGGCCCAGCGCATCCCAGAACGGCGACTGTCCCTGCTCATCGCTGCAGCCGCGCAGTTCGGCAAACAGGTGCGGGGAGAACCACTCGCGAAAGGCGGCGATAAATAAAAAGCGCGCCTTGGAGAGCAGCAGACCATTGCGGTTGCGCTGATACGCCGGGTCGAGAAACAGCGTACATAGCTCACTATGCCCGGTGTGGTCATAGCTGAGATTAAGCAGCTCCTGGGGCTTATAGACTCCCAGCGCTTTCGAGGCGCGCACCGTTTTCTGAATGCGAAAATTGTAAAACGGCTCGTCCAGGCCCACTGCGACCTCAATGGCGCTCACCCCCACCACCCGCGCCAGCGCGGTGTCCTCCAGCACAAACAGGAAACCCTGCTGGCTGCGGGGCAGTTCGCCGGCGAAGGTCTCGATACTGCGCCGGATCCGGGCCGCCAGACGCCCGACGTCATGCGGTAAGGAGGTCATGCCGACCCCCGCCCGCGCGGCGAGGCGGACGATGTCGTCGAGATCGTTTTCCCGTACGGGACGAAATAGCATCACAGGCCGTCCTCCCGGTTAGCGGGTTAAGCGGGCAACGGCGCGATCAAGGCGCACGAAGGCTTCCGCAATATCCGCCAGCGGGATATTGAGCGCCGGCGCGAAGCGCAGCACGTCCGGGCCGGCAATCAGGGCGATCAGCCCCTCTTCCGCCGCCAGGTTGGTCAACGTTTTGGCCTTGCCGCGCAGCGGCCCCGCCAGCTCAGCGCCGATCAGCAGACCGGTGCCGCGCACGGCGCTGAACGCATCGTAACGGGCAGAGATCGCATTCAACTGGTCAACGATCAGCGCATGGCGCTCGCCAACGCCCGCCAGCAGCGGCGCATCGAGATGGGCCAGCACGGCGTTAGCGACGGTTGCCGCCAGCGGGTTGCCGCCGAAGGTAGTGCCATGGGTGCCTGGCTGGAAGATCTGCGCCCAGGCCTCTTTCGCCAGCATCGCGCCGATCGGGAAGCCGCCCCCCAGCCCTTTGGCGCTGGTGAGAATGTCTGGGACGACGTTGTAATGCTGGTAGGCGTAGAGATGGCCGGTACGCCCGGCGCCGGTCTGCACCTCATCGAATATCAGAGTGGCATGATGGCAATCGCAGAGGGTACGCAGCGCCTGCAGGAACGCCGGGTCCGCCGGGATCACCCCGCCTTCGCCGATAATCGGCTCGACGATCACCGCGCAGGTGCGCGAGGAGATCGCCGCGGTGACCGCCTCGATATCGTTATAGGGCAGATGGGTAATGCCCTGCGGCAGCGGAGCATAATCGCTGGAATATTTCGGCTGGCCGCCAACGGAGACGGTGAACAGCGTGCGGCCATGGAAGGCGTGGTTGAAGGCGATGATTTCGCTTTTTTCACCGCCAAACTTATCGTGGGCATATTTCCGCGCCAGCTTAAGGGCCGCCTCGTTGGCTTCGGCGCCGGAGTTGCAGAAAAACACCTTGTCGGCAAAGGTCGACTGCACGAGGGTTTTTGCCAGCTGCAGCACCGGCTCGTTGGTATAGCCATTGCCGATATGCCACAGTTTCGCCAGTTGATCCTGCAGGGCCTGAGCCAGCGCCGGGTGAGCATGGCCCAGGGCGTTCACTGCGATGCCGCCCGCCATATCGATATACTCTTTCCCCTGCTGGTCCCAGACGCGGGAGCCCGCCGCTCTGACCGGAATAAACGGCGCGGGAGCAAAACAGGGAACCAGGTAAGCGTCAAAATCTTCGCGAGTCATACTGCCTGACATAATTTATCTCCGGAACGTAAGACGACGGAAAACGCTCCCGTCGCGTTGGACAATCGACATCAACCCTGCCCCTCGGCTTATTTTGGACACGAGCGCGCCCGCTGCGATGGTAAAAATATTCACCACAGAAAAATAAAGCCCTATTCTTTTTACGGGTAATTGTTAATTCATGGTTAATGCCATGTTGTTGTGTGGGCTAATGCTGGCCTGTGAACAACAAGATTGTCAATACGGGCAAAAGCAATTTATTCACTTTTTGAAGATCATCAAGATAATGAAAAACATAGAAAAAATATTTTCTTATGCACTTAAGTGAATAAAAAGTGAATTAAAATGCACAGCTTGTGGGTGGTTGGCGTGCGTAGTTATTCATTTAAAAAATAAAAAATCTAACAAAAATTTAAAAATCGGAATTGCCGTCAAATACCGCTTTATAAAATTGGTGATACCATTCATTGCACAGAGTTTACTGCTGTAGCTATTCCACGGTTTTACACGACATAAATAACACTGAGAAACAGGACTCTTATGGAAAAGTTATCTTACGCATCTGAAAGTAGTACATCTCCATGGACCACCTACCTGCGCCAGATCGACCGCGTCGCGCCTTATCTCGGCGATCTTGCCTACTGGGTGGAAACCCTGCGCCATCCGAAGCGCGCGCTGATCGTCGACATTCCTGTGCAAATGGACGACGGCACCATCCGCCACTTCGAGGGCTATCGCGTTCAGCACAATCTGTCGCGCGGACCGGGTAAAGGTGGTGTTCGCTACCATCCGGATGTCGATCTTAACGAAGTCATGGCACTTTCTGCCTGGATGACCATTAAGTGCGCCGCGGTCAATATTCCTTACGGCGGGGCCAAAGGCGGCATCCGCGTCGACCCCTTCTCCTTGTCGGAAGGTGAACTGGAGCGTCTGACCCGCCGCTACACCAGCGAAATCGGCATTATTATCGGGCCGCAGAAAGATATTCCGGCGCCGGACGTCGGCACCAATGGCAAAGTGATGGCATGGATGATGGACACTTACTCCATGAACCATGGCACCACCATCACCGGCGTGGTCACCGGCAAACCGATCCACCTCGGCGGCTCCCTCGGTCGTGAAAAAGCCACCGGACGCGGCGTGTTTGTCACCGGCCGGGAAGTTGCCCGTCGCGCCGGTATCGAAATTGAAGGCGCCAAAGTAGCGCTGCAGGGCTTTGGTAACGTCGGTAGCGAAGCGGCCCGCCTGTTCGCCGGCGTCGGCGCTCGTATCGTGGTTATTCAGGATCATACCGCGACCCTGTATAACGAAGGCGGAATCGATATGGCCGCCCTCACCGCCTGGCAGGCGGAGAAAAAGCAGATTGCCGGTTTCCCGGGCGCCCAGGAGATCGATAAAGACGCCTTCTGGACCACTCCGATGGACATCCTGATCCCGGCGGCGCTGGAAGGGCAAATCACCCGCGAGCGCGCTGAGAAGCTGACCTGCAAACTGGTGCTGGAAGGGGCCAACGGCCCAACCTATCCGGAAGCGGACGACGTGCTGGCCGAGCGCGGCGTGATCGTGGTGCCGGACGTTATCTGCAACGCCGGCGGGGTGACCGTCAGCTACTTTGAGTGGGTACAGGACATGGCCAGCTTCTTCTGGAGCGAAGAGGAGATCAACGCCAAGATGGACCGTATTATGACCGACGCTATCGTGCACGTCTGGGATAAAGCCGCCGAGAAAGAGTGTACGCTGCGCACCGCCGCCTATATCGTGGCCTGCGAGCGCATCCTGATGGCGCGTAAAGACCGCGGCATCTACCCGGGCTGATCCCCATCAGCAACCGCATCAGGGGTGGCCTTGCGCCGCCCCTTTTTTTCTTTGCCGCGCCGTTAACCGCCGAGGATGTGCGCTATCTGACGAGGAGTTGTTCGGCAAAGGTGACAACGTCACGCAAGTAATAACCATCCGCTGCCCGTAGGGGATTATTTTTCGATTAAATCAAAGTCGCCCTGGGTATAGCGTAAGCCAGTGACGTTGTCGGCAGTGAAAATATGTTCGATGGTGAGGATGTCCTCCGGCGCGAGGGTAATATTCGCGGCGCCGGCATTGTCGCGCAGGTGAGCAATTTTCCTCGCCCCCGGGATAGGCACGATATCCTCGCCTTTGCTCATCACCCAGGCAAGGGCAATCTGCGCAAGGGTCGCGTCATAGCGGGTGGCCACCTGCTGCAGGCGCTCAAGCAGCAGCTGGTTTTTGCGCATGGTTTCGGCCTGGAAGCGCGGCAGATGGCGGCGGAAATCATCCGCTGCCAAAACGCCTGGATCGGTAATTGTCCCCGTCAGGAAGCCGCGGCCAAGCGGGCTGTATGGCACAAAGCCGACCCCCAGCTCGCGGCAGGTGTGGAGAATACCGGCCTCCGGCTCGCGGCTCCATAGCGAATATTCCGACTGCACGGCAGCGATCGGATGTACCTTGCAGGCCCGGCGCAGCGTCTGAGCAGATACTTCCGACAGACCGATATGGCGAATTTTACCCTCTTTAACCAGATCGGCCATAGTGCCCACCACCTCTTCCACCGGTACCGCGGGATCGACGCGGTGCTGATAGAGCAGATCGATGGTCTCGACATTCAGTCGCTTCAGCGACCCTTCCACTGATTCGCGAATATGTGCCGGACGGCTGTCAACGCCGGCCATCCGCTCCAGACCCTGGCCGGTCGGCAAAATACGAAATCCAAATTTGGTGGCAATCTGCACCTTATCGCGAAAACCTTTAATCGCTTTTCCGACCAGAACTTCATTATCGAAAGGACCATATACTTCGGCGGTATCCAGGAAGGTCACGCCCATGTCCATGGCGGCATGGATCGTATTTATCGCCTGCGACGTTTCAGCGCCGCCATAGGCAAAACTCATCCCCATACATCCGAGACCTAATGCGGAAACCTGAAACTTCTCTTTTCCAAGATAACGTGTTTTCATCTTATTTTCCTTAATTGCTGAATGGCATTAAATATATACTTCCCTTTCATATTGATAACAATTAATCTATTCCGAACGCGGTGTTAGCTGGAAATTAACAATGAAAACCTTGCCCGATCTGCAACAAATAGAAATATTAATACTCATAGTGAAACATGGCAGTTTTCGTCAGGCCGCTAAAGCGTTAAACCTTTCCCCACCGGCCCTTACCGTCGCTATTAATCATCTGGAAGAAAAGTTAGGCGTGCGCCTGCTAAATCGTTCAACGCGCAGTTTGTCATTAACCGCAGTGGGTGAGGAATTTCTTAATAATATAACGCCGGTGGTCAATGATTATCGCCGGGTGGTGGACAGTCTGAATTATCACCGTCTGACTCCGGAAGGCGTGGTGAAAGTTAATTTACCGCGCATTGTTATTGACCTGTTTTTTCAAGACTATTTTATCGCCTTTAAAAACGCCTGTCCCAATGTGACGCTCGAACTGTATGCCACCGATCGGAAAGTCAATATTATCGAGTCCGGTTTTGACGCCGGCATTCGCTATTCGCAGGATGTGCCCAAAGAGATGATTGCCATCCCCTTTGGCGAGAAACTATCGCTGATCCCGGTGGCCAGCCCGGACTATATACGCGAAGCCGGAGAGCCCGACACCCCGCAGTCATTAGTTAATTTCCGCTGCATTAACCGCTGTTTTCCTGGTGGTGAGAAGTACCGCTGGGAGTTTATTGGCCCCAGCGGCGAGCTTAGCGAGGTCGCGGTTAAAGGCGATCTGGTCGTCGATGCCGATAGCGCAATGATCCAGGCCGCGGAGAGCGGATTAGGCATCGCCTTTGTCTATCAGTCGCTGGTGACGCAGCAGCTGAGCGCCGGCAGCCTGGTCCATTTGTTACCCGACTACCGCTATCCTGCCGACCATTTCTGCGTCTACTACCCAAGCCGGAAACATATTCCCGCCCCCCTGCGGGCCTTTATCGCCTGGGTGATGGCGCAGAATAAAAATATCCTCGGTCAGCAGACCGCACGACACGGATCGCGGCCGGAAGATTAACTACAATTAACGTACATACCGTTAACCAATTTCTATCTTTCATCTTGAACTCCGGCGGTTATCCGGCATAAAATCGTTAGAGCTCTAACGATATTGACAGACGACCTATGGACAATCGACAGCTTACCTTCTCTCATCTTTTATACCTCACCGCGCACCACTGGCGGCTGGCGGTCAATCGTCGGCTGAAAAATCTCGGTCTCAGCCAGGCCAGCTGGGTGGCGGTAGCGTCCATCGCCCGCCACCAGCAGCCGCTGTCGCAAAGCGAACTGGCGCAGGAGCTGGGGGTGGAGAGCCCGACCATTGTGCCGTTGATCCATCGTCTGGTCGCCCTCGGACTGGTTGAGCGCATCACCACCGCCAGCGACAAACGTAAGCGACTGCTGGTGGTCACCGACAAAGGGAAGGCCCTCTATGAACAGGTCAAAACGGTGGCTGACGATCTGCGCGAAGAGATCCTGACGGCGATTACCCCACAGGAGCAGGAGCAAACCCAGCGGGTGCTGGAAAAGCTGTTGCGCGAAGTGGAGAAGAAATAATGCCCCGTCGCCAGGATAACCCCTACGCCCCGCATGACTGGGCGCCGCATGAAAAACCGGCTCTGCTCGGTTCGCCGTCGACGCCGCTGCACAGTCCGGCGAAACGCCTTGCCTACGGCGTGGTCGGTCTGCTGGTATGTCTCACCGGCGCGCTGGGCAACGCAGTGGTCACCGCCAACCTGCAGCTGCTGCAGGGTACCTTCGCCGCCTGGTCGACAGAAATCGCCTGGCTGCCGGCGGTATACGTGATGACCAACGTCTCCATCAACCTGCTGCTGGTGAAATTCCGCCAGCAGTTTGGCCTGCGCGCTTTCACCGAAGGCTTTCTGGTGCTCTATGTGCTGGTCACCTTTTTCCACCTCTTCGTCAACGATCTCAGCTCAGCGATGATGGTTCGCGCCGCCCATGGCATGGTGGCCGCGGCGCTCAGCTCGCTGGGGATTTACTACCAGGTACAGGCCTGGCCTGCGCGCCATCGCCTGAAAGGGCTGACTATCGGCATCACCGGCTCGTCGCTGGCCATTCCCCTGGCGCGCCTCTTTTCCACCGAACTGCTGCAGACCGATGAATGGCGTGGTCTCTACTTCTTTGAGCTGGGCCTGGCGCTGGTGTCGCTGGCCTGCGTCATCGCGCTAAAACTGCCGCCAAGCGATCGTAAAAAAGTGTTCGAAAAAAAGGATTTCATTACCTTCTTTCTGCTGGCGCCCGGCATGGCGCTGGTGTGCGCCGTGCTGTCGCTGGGGCGGCTCGAGTGGTGGTTTGAAGCGCCGTGGATCGGCTGGGCGCTGGCGGCGGCGGTAATACTGATCGTCGCTGCGATTACCTTCGAGCATAACCGCAGCAACCCCCTGCTCAATACCAAATGGCTCTCCAGCGGCAGCATCGTGCGTCTGGGCCTGATTATGCTGTTGATCCGCATCGTGTTGGCGGAGCAGAACACCGGGGTCATCGGCTGGCTGCAGTACGTTGGCCTGCAAAACGAACAGATGACTAACCTCGCGTGGTCGATTTTCGCCGGTATTCTGTGCGGGATCATTGCCAGCTGTCTGACGCTCAACCCGCAGAAGCTCTACTGGCCGACCGCCACCGCGCTGGCGCTGATCATGATAGCCTCGCTGCTCGACAGCCAGTCCAACGCCCTCACCCGTCCGGAACAATTAATGTTCAGCCAGTTTTTACTCGGCTTCGGCAGCGCCTTCTTTCTGGCCCCGGCGATGCTCGCCGGGATTGGCGGCGTGTTTGCCGACCCGCGCAACCTGGTCAGCTTCTCGGTGCTGTTCGGCATGAGCCAGAACATTGGCGGGCTGCTCGGCTCGGCGATCCTCGGCACCTTCCAGACCTGGCGTGAGAAATTCCACTCCAGCCAGCTGGCGGACCAGATAACCACCCTGAACCCGCTGATCGTCGAGCGGCTGCAGCAGTACAGCCAGATGTATCAGAGCCAGATTGGCGACAGTACGCTACTCAACGTTCAGGCCACCACCCTGCTGCAAAACGCCGCGACGCTGCAGGCCAATATTCTCGCCTGGAATGATACCTATCTGCTGACGGCGGCGATCTCCGCCGGGACACTAGTGTGGGTTTTCTGGCGCTTAATTCGCTTACGACTGACTGCCCGTATCGCGTTGCAACGCGCTACCGGCAGCAAATAATTATCATCATTTCATCTCTGGAGTCGTTATGAGTCAGCAGGATGCGGCCAAACAACAGGCCAACACCCGGAATAATATTCGCGTGGTTTCCATTTTTACCGCCGCGGCGATAGGCCTCGTCGGCGTGCTGGTGATCCTCTACGCCTGGCAACTGCCGCCGTTCACTCGCCATAGCCAGTTTACCGACAACGCCTATGTGCGCGGGCAGACCACCTTTATTAGCCCGCAGGTCAACGGCTATATCACCGCCGTCAACGTCAAAGATTTCGCGATTGTCCAGCCGGGCGAGGTGCTGTTCCAGATAGACGATCGCATCTATAAACAGCGGGTGCATCAGGCCCAGGCTACCCTGGCGATGAAAGAGGCCGCGCTGCGCAATAACCTGCAACAGCGCAAAAGCGCCGAGGCGACGATCGCCAAGAATGAAGCCGCGCTGCAAAACGCCCGCGCGCAGAATCTGAAAATCCAGGCCGATTTAAAACGCATCCAGCAGTTAACCGCCGACGGTTCGCTGTCGATCCGCGAACGTGATTCGGCACGGGCCAGCGCGGCGCAAGGGGCGGCGGATATTGAGCAGGCGAAAGCGGCGCTGGAGATGTCGCGCCAGGACCGTGAATCGACCATCGTCAATCGCGATTCGCTGGAGGCCGACGTGGCCAGCGCCAAAGCGGCGCTTGAGCTGGCGCAGATCGACCTGCAGAATACCCAGATTATCGCCCCCACCGGCGGCCAGCTGGGGCAGATCTCGGTGCGTCTTGGCGCCTATGTCAGCGCCGGAACCCATCTGACCTCGCTGGTTCCGCCGCAGCACTGGGTGATTGCCAACCTCAAAGAGACCCAGCTGGCCGAAGTACGCGTTGGCCAGCCGGTCACCTTCACCGTAGACGCGCTCAACGGCGAGACCTTCCACGGCAAGGTGCAGAGTATCTCCCCGGCGACCGGGGTGGAGTTCAGCGCCATCTCTCCGGACAACGCCACCGGCAATTTCGTCAAGATTGCCCAGCGCATCCCGGTGCGTATTACGGTCAACGACGGGCAAAACAACAGCGAACGCCTGCGGCCGGGGATGTCGGTGCAGGTGACTATTGATACCCGTGCGGAGAAACAACCATGATCCGCCCGGTCGCCCTTGCTATCGTTCTGGCGCTGGTCGGCTGTCAATCCGCCGATGTGCAACGCGCGCAGCCGACCCTGACCATTCCTGCCGCCTGGCGGGCCGACGTTGGCCCGGCCAGCCCGGTGGAGGGTGTATGGTGGCGCAATTTTCATGACAGTACCTTCAATCAGTATGTCGACCAGGCGCTGCGCTA
Organism: Klebsiella sp. MS 92-3; assembly: GCF_000195655.1. Classification (NCBI taxonomy): domain Bacteria; kingdom Pseudomonadati; phylum Pseudomonadota; class Gammaproteobacteria; order Enterobacterales; family Enterobacteriaceae; genus Klebsiella; species Klebsiella sp. MS 92-3. Next base: position 114,367 of record NZ_GL882866.1, on the reverse strand, counting down.
TAACAGCGATGTGCTGATCGCCCGCGAGCGGGTGAATGAGTATCAGGCGCGCGCTTACGCCGCCGACAGCAGCCTGTTTCCGTCACTGGACGCCAGCCTCACCGGCACCCGCGCCCGGACGCAGTCCGCCGCCACCGGCCTGCCGATCCACAGCACACTGTATAAGGGCGGCCTGACCGCCAGCTATGATGTCGATATCTGGGGAGCGAACCGCAGCGCGGCCAACGCCGCCGGGGCCAGCCTTGAGGCGCAGAAAGCCGCCGCCGCCGCCGCCAATTTGAGCGTCGCCAGCTCGGTGGCCGTTGGCTACGTCACGCTGCTGTCGCTGGATGAGCAGCTGCGGGTGACCCAGCAGACGCTAACATCAAGGGAAGACGCGTGGCGCCTGGCCAAACGTCAGTTTGAAACCGGGTATACTTCACGCCTTGAGCTAATGCAGGCGGATTCGGAGCTGCGGTCAACGCGGGCGCAGATCCCGCCGCTACAGCACCAGATTGCGCAGCAGGAAAATGCGCTCAGCGTGCTGCTCGGCGATAACCCTGGCGCGGTAAAACGCGGCGAGTTCGCCCAGCTTACCCCGCTGCGTCTGCCGTCGCAGCTGCCGTCCACCTTGCTCAACCGCCGTCCGGACATCGCTCAGGCCGAGCGCCAGCTGGTGGCCGCCGACGCCACGCTGGCCTCGTCGCAGGCGCAGCTGCTGCCCTCTATTAACCTGACCGCTACCGGCAGCCTGCAGGACCGGACGCTGCCGGATCTGCTGGACAACCCGCTGCGGCTGTGGAGTCTTGGCGGCAGTATTCTGGCGCCGCTGCTAAACCGCCAGGCGTTAAATGCCCAGGTGGACGTCTCCATGGCCCAGCGCAACCAGGCGCTCTATAGCTATGAGAAAACGGTGCGCAGCGCGTTCAAAGAGGTCAATGACAGCCTGGACGCCATCAGTCGCTATGGCGAACAGTTATCCGAGCTTCAGGAACAAGAGACCGTTGCCCAGGAAACCTTACGTATTGCACAAAACCGCTACCGTAACGGCTACTCTTCTTATCTGGATGTGCTTGATGCCCAGCGAACGCTGTTCTCCACCCAGCTTAGCGGGGTGCAGGTGAAGAACAACTTGCTGCTGGCGCAGATCGATCTGTACCGGGCGCTGGGAGGCGGCTGGTCTGACTCATCAGGGAGCTAAATGGGGAAGCGTCATATGCAACAACAGTGGTCGGCAGTAGACAATTATTTGATTAAGGCCTTAATTCCCGGCGATCCTGTGCTCGATCGGGTACTGGAAAACAACCATAGTGCCGGGCTCCCGGCACACGATGTCGCCGCCAATCAGGGTCAGTTTCTCGCCCTGCTGGTACGGCTAACCCAGGCTAAGCGGATACTGGAGATCGGCACCCTCGGCGGCTATAGCACCATCTGGATGGCGCGCGAGCTTCCTGCAGACGGCCAACTCCTCACCCTGGAGGCCGACGCGCATCATGCCCAGGTGGCGCGGGAGAATCTGCAGCTGGCGGGCGTTGACCAGCGGGTCACGCTACGGGAGGGACCCGCGCTACAGTCCCTGGAGTCGCTTGGCGAATGTCCCGCTTTCGATCTGATCTTCATCGATGCCGATAAGCCGAATAACCCCCATTATCTGCGCTGGGCGCTACGTTATTCCCGCCCAGGAACCTTAATTATTGGCGATAACGTGGTACGCGACGGCGAAGTGGTCAACCCACAGAGCGCCGACGAGCGCGTTCAGGGTGTGCGTCAGTTCATTGAGATGATGGGCGCCGAGCCACGGTTGACGGCAACGGCGCTGCAAACCGTGGGCACTAAAGGCTGGGACGGCTTTACTCTGGCGTGGGTAAACGCTTAAGCGTGGACGCCTGACCAGTAGCCCCGGTAAGCGCAGCGCCACCGGGGACAACCAGCCAGGCTATGGGGTAATTTGCTCCATCGCCTGCAACACTCGCTTGTCCGAGATAGGATACGGGGTGCCCAGCTGCTGGGCGAAGAAGCTGACCCGCAGCTCCTCGATCATCCAGCGGATCTCCCGGACATCGTCGTCCTCACGGCGGTTCGGCGGTAGCTTATTCAGCCACTGCTGCCACGCCTGCTGCACGCTCTCCACCTTAAGCATCTGCGCCCGATCGCGGTGCGGATCGATAGCCATCTTCTCCAGACGCTTTTCAATCGCCTGCAGATAGCGCAGCGTATCGCCAAGACGGCGGAAACCGTTGCCGGTAACAAAGCCGCGATACACCAGACCCGCCATCTGCGCTTTGATATCCGACAGCCCCAGCGCCATGGTCATATCCACCCGGCCTTTCAGCCGTTTGTTGATATTGAACACCGCGGTGAGGATCTGCTCGACCTGTTTAGCGATCTCCACCACCGTGTCGTTGAGCTCGGCTCGCACTTTATCGTGCAGCTGACTAAAGCCCTCTCCCGTCCACACCGGACCGCCCGCCTCGTCAATAAGCTTATCAACGCCGCAGGAGATGCAATCGTCAATCAGATCCAGCACTTTGCCGTACGGGTTAAAGTAGAGCCCAAGCTTGGCTTTATTCGGTAGTTTCTCGTGCAGATACTTAATCGGCGACGGGATGTTGAGCAGCAGCAGGCGACGCAGACCGCGCCACATGGCCTGCTGCTGTTCCTGTGGATTATCAAACAGTTTGATGGCCACGCTGTCGCGCTCGTCCACCAGCGCCGGCCAGGCTTTCACCTTATAGTTACCGCGCTTCTGTTCGTAACTTTCCGCCAGGGTGCCAAAGCTCCAGATATGCAGCCCGCTTTGCTCAATACCGTCATCAGCGACCGCCGACAGCGTCTCCTGCACTTTGCCCTTCAGGGCGTCTTTCAACGCCTGCAGCGAGCGCCCTTCCTGCAGCTTCTTGTTTTTATCATCCACCACCCGGAAGGTGATTTTCAGGTGATCGGGCACCTGATCCCACTGCCAGGCTTCGCGGTCGATGGTCACGCCGGTCATCTTACGCAGCTCGCGCTCCAGCGAATCGAGCAGCGGCAGCTCGAGCGGCGCCGCCCGGCCAAGAAACGCTTCCGCATAGTTGGGAGCCGGGACGAAATTGCGCCTTACCGGCTTCGGCAGCGATTTTATCAGCGCGATAATCAGCTCGCGACGCAGACCAGGGATCTGCCATTCAAACCCGGCTTCCTCTACCTGGTTCAGCAGCGGCAGCGGAATATGCACCGTCACGCCATCGGCGTCGGCGCCAGGTTCAAACTGGTAGCTAAGCCGCAGCTTGAGGTTGCCCTGATGCCAGAAATTCGGGTAGTCCAGTTTACTGACCTGCTCCGCCCCCTCTTTAATCAGCATGCTCTTTTCAAAATTGAGCAAGTCTGGCGTTTCGCGGCTGGCCTGCTTCCACCACTTATCAAAGTGGCGAGCGGAGATGACATCGTGGCTAATGCGCTGGTCGTAAAACTCGAACATCGTCTCGTCATCAACCAGGATGTCGCGACGGCGCGACTTATGCTCCAGCTCTTCGATTTCCGCCCGCAGCTTCAGGTTATCGCGGAAGAAGGCGTGACGCGTCTGCCAGTCGCCCTCCACCAGCGCATGGCGGATAAACAGTTCGCGGCACAGCGCCGGGTCGATCTGGCTGTAGTTGACCTTACGCGCGGCGACGATCGGCAGGCCGTAAACGGTGACCTTTTCCGTCGCCATCACCGCGCCCTGCGCCCGCTCCCAGTGCGGCTCACTGTATGAGCGCTTGATCAGGTGCTGCGCTACCGGCTCCACCCACTCCGGCTCAATGCGCGCGGCAATACGCCCCCACAGGCGGCTGGTCTCGACCAGCTCCGCCACCATCGTCCACTTCGGCGGCTTCTTGAATAGACCGGAGCCGGGGAAGATAGAGAACCGCGCATTACGGGCGCCGGTATACTCCTGTTTATCGGCATCCTTCATGCCGATGTGCGACAGCAGACCGGTCAGCAGCGCAGTATGGATCTCGCGATATTCCGCCGGCTCACTGTTGATCGGCAGGCCAAGCTCTTTCACCACCTGGCGCAGCTGGGTGTAGATGTCCTGCCACTCGCGCACGCGCAGATAGTTAAGAAAATCGACCCGGCACTGGCGGCGGAACTGATTCGACGACAGCGCCTTCTGCTGCTCGCCGAGGTAGTTCCACAGATTGACGAAGGCGAGGAAATCGGACTCTTTATCGTGGAAGCGGCGATGTTTTTCGTCAGAGGCCTGCTGTTTGTCCATCGGCCGCTCGCGCGGGTCCTGGATCGACAGCGCGGAGGTGATGATCATCGCTTCCCGCACGCAGCCGTGCTTCTGCGCCTCCAGCACCATGCGCGCCAGACGCGGATCCACCGGTAGCTGGCTGAGCTGGCGGCCCAGCGGGGTTAGCTTATAAGCCGTTGCCTGCGCATCGGTGGTGATGGCGCCCAGCTCTTCCAGCAGGCGTACGCCGTCCTGGATATTGCGCTTATCCGGCGCTTCGACAAACGGGAAGGCGGCGATATCGCCTAAGCCCAGGGCGGTCATCTGCAGGATGACCGACGCCAGGTTGGTGCGCAGAATCTCCGGGTCGGTAAATTCTGGGCGCGACAGGAAATCGTCTTCTGAATAAAGACGAATACAGATCCCTTCCGAAACGCGGCCGCAGCGGCCCTTACGCTGGTTGGCGGACGCCTGGGAAACCGGCTCGATCGGCAGGCGCTGCACCTTGGTGCGGTAGCTGTAACGGCTGATACGCGCAGTACCGGGATCGATAACGTATTTAATGCCCGGCACGGTCAGCGAGGTTTCCGCCACGTTGGTCGCCAGCACGATGCGTCGTCCGCTGTGCGGCTGGAAGACGCGGTTCTGCTCGCTGTTGGACAGGCGGGCGTACAGCGGCAGCACTTCGGTATGGCGCAGATCCAGCTTATTCAGCGCATCGGCGGTATCGCGAATTTCCCGCTCACCGCTCATAAAGATCAGAATATCGCCGGGCCCTTCGCGCCCCAGTTCGTCAACCGCATCAAAGATCGCCTGTAACTGATCGCGCTCGGTATCGTCCGCCTCTTCCACTATCGGCCGATAGCGCACTTCCACCGGGTAAGTCCGCCCGGAGACTTCGATAATCGGCGCATTATTGAAATGCTTTGAGAAACGTTCCGGGTCGATGGTCGCCGAGGTAATGATGATTTTCAGGTCCGGGCGGCGCGGCAGGAGCTCTTTCAGATAGCCGAGCAGAAAGTCAATATTCAGGCTGCGCTCGTGCGCCTCATCGATAATGATGGTGTCGTACTGCATCAACAGACGATCCTGCTGGATCTCCGCCAGCAGGATACCGTCGGTCATTAGCTTAACCATGGTGTTTTCGCTGACGTGGTCGCTGAAGCGGACTTTATAGCCGATGCAGCCGCCCGGCTCGCTCTGCAGCTCTTCGGCAATACGATTGGCGACGGTCCGCGCCGCCAGGCGACGCGGCTGGGTATGGCCGATGAGTCCTTTCAGCCCGCGGCCCAGCTCCATGCAGATTTTGGGCAGCTGGGTGGTTTTACCCGAACCGGTCTCCCCGGCGACGATCACCACCTGGTGGTCGCGCACCGCCTCGAGAATCTCTTGTTTTTTCTGGCTAACCGGCAGGTTTTCCGGATAGGTGATGGCCGGACGCGCCGCTTCGCGCAGCAGGACTTTACCGGCTGCCTGGCTTATCTCCAGCGCCATCTCCTGCAGAATGGCCTGTTGCGATTCAGGATTTTTAACCTTCTTCACGCCGTGCAGACGGCGGGCAAAGCGCGTTTTGTCGCGCAGCATCAGGCCGTCGAGCTGTTGATAAAGCTGGGGGAAGGTGATTTTTTGTTGTTCTGTCATAGCGTAATCGGGCAGAGCTCTGCCGGGAAAATCTCTTTTGAAGTATTGCCTTAGAGTACCACATCTGTGTCATTCGTGCCTTGTTCAAAAAATCTGAACATAGGATTCGATATATTGCGCTATCTCTGTGGCGCGATTGTGAATACAGTGTCAACAAGCACCAAGGCATTGACCCGTCAATCACATTAAAAAAAGGAAACACCCATGAGCAAAGTATTAGTTCTGAAATCCAGTATTCTGGCAGGGTACTCACAATCTGGTCAGCTTTCCGACTATTTTGTTGAACAATGGCAGGAAAAACACCCTGGCGATGAGATCACCGTGCGTGACCTGGCCGCCAATCCGATCCCGGTTCTGGATGGCGAACTGGTTGGCGCCCTGCGTCCGAGCGACGCGCCGCTGACTCCGCGTCAGCAGGAAGCGCTGGCCCTTTCCGACGAGCTGATCGCCGAACTGAAAGGCAACGATGTGATTGTTATCGCTGCGCCGATGTACAACTTCAACATCCCGACGCAGTTGAAAAACTATTTCGACCTGGTGGCTCGCGCCGGCGTCACCTTCCGCTACACCGAGAAAGGGCCGGAAGGTCTGGTAACCGGTAAACGCGCGGTCGTCGTTACCAGCCGCGGCGGTATCCATAAAGATACTCCGACCGACCTGGTCACCCCGTACCTGTCCACCTTCCTCGGCTTCATCGGCATCACCGACGTGAACTTTGTGTTCGCCGAAGGTATCGCTTACGGCCCGGAAGTCGCGGCCAAAGCGCAGTCTGACGCGAAAGCGGCCATCGACAGCGTGGTTGCAGCCTAATATTTCACTCCTCTCGCTTCCTGCGGGAGGAGAGTTTTACTTTTTCTCGTAGCGTAAATACCCCACCACGCCTCCGCCGCCATCCTTTGGATGATTCACGCCGTCGTTGACCTCCACGCAAGGGAAATCGAAAGGCGAAACGCCGTCAATGCAGGCCACATTCACCCCATACTGCTGTGGGTTTGATCGCCGTTGATGAAAGGTGTAGATCCCGCATACCGAGCAGAAAAAGTGCACGGCTTCCCCTGTATTAAAGCGATACTCTGTGAGCTTATCCCCTCCGCGTACCACCTCTATTCCTGAACGCGGCGAAGAGACCGCGACCGCCCCACGCATGCGACAATATGAGCAGTTACAGCGCCGAACGGTGTTGAAGCCGTCGCTGAGTTCCACGGTAAACGCCACCGCACCGCAGTGACAGTGCGCGGATAATTTCTCTGCCATAATTTTACCCCTCAGGTGGCGGCTTTTGGCCGCAGGTTTTCATCAAACGCCAGCCGCTTACGCCCTGCTTCGACTTCCCGTAATGGCTCCACCTGGTGCAGCGTCTGCTTACAGCGTTCCACCAGCGCCTGGTATTCACGGGTACCTTGTTTTTTCCACGCCAGCTCCTGTTCGCTCAGGGTGCGAATCGCTTTTGCCGGGCTGCCGATAATCAGATGGTTGGCGGGCATCTCGGCGTTGGCTTTGACAAAGGCCGAAGCGCCGACAATGCTGTTTTCGCCAATGACCGCCCCGTCGATAATCACCGCACTCATGCCCACCAGCGCGTTGCGGCCAATCACGCAGCCGTGCAGAATAGCGCCGTGGCCGATATGGCCCTCCTCTTCCACCACCGTATCCTGGCCGGGGAAGCCATGCATCACGCAGTTATCCTGAATATTGGCGCCGTCTTTGACCACGATGCGCCCGAAGTCGCCGCGCAGGCTGGCGTTGGGCCCAACATAGACCCCTTTGCCGAGGATCACGTCGCCAATCAACACCGCGGTCGGGTGAACGTAACTCTCCTCCGGCACCACCGGCGTCAGTCCATCAATCTGATATATCGGCATGCAACCTCCTTATGCGCCCGGCAAACCGCCAAAGCGCTGATAATAGAGCGGACCCGGCGCCGGGAGCTCGCCCACCGAGCTCTCACCTTTCTCGCTGACGAACGCCAGCGCGCCGGGACTCACGCGTTGATAAATATTGATACACAGCTGGCGGGCGGTTTGCCCTGCCCAATGCGCCGGCAGGAGCTCTTCCGGTAGCAGCGGGTCTTTGAGCACCACCCGGCGATAGAAATGGATAAGGAGCAGTTGGATCTGGAAACAGCGATCCGGCGTCAACTCTGACGGGTCGCAGTCGCGCAGCAGCGGCAGTAGAGGACGGAACAAGGCGATAAACGCCTCGTACATCTCATTTTGTTCGGTGAGATGCCAGCACTCCTCCACCCGGCTGCGCAGGGCCGCTCTGGAGAGCGCCAGCGGCGAATGGGCTTCAAAACAGATGACGTTTTCGGCGACGCCCGCTTCGTGGAGCAGAGACTGGACATCGGCCAGCTTTTGCGACGGCGAGGCCAGCAGGCTCGGCGCCAGCGCGCCAAACCCCTGCCACAGCAGCTGCTTTTTAACGTCGGCGAGCACATTTTTCTCCAGGCCTTCCGAAAGCAGCAGCAGCCAGGTACCGTCCCATTCCGGGGCACTGGCGCGATAAATTTTATGCTCCGCGCGCCGGGTCAGGCGCAGCCCTTTATCACTCAGGCGATAGAAGCTGCGCCGGCCGATGCGGACAACATCAAGCCACTCTTCTTTATTGAGGCGAAACAGCGCGGTGCGTACGAAGCGCTCGCCGAAGCCTAATCCTTCCAGCAGCGCCGCGACGCTGCCCAGCCACACTTCCCCACCGCGTTGTAATAAAGCGTCGCCATACAGCGAGGCAATTAATGACGTGCCGCTGATGGGCATCGCCGTCACCGCTTGTTGAATAAAGGCGTCGAGTTTACTCATCTGATTCATTCTGTTGTTATATTTTTCCTTTATGAATCATAGCACAGGAAATTCCCGGCTTACGGCGTAAAGGCCTCAGCCGGGTTATCGGGGAGAGGATTAACCGCTAACCACCGCTTTTCGCAGGTCGAATACCCGACAGGCTTTCCCTTCCGAGCGCGGAATGCTGCCGCAGTTGACGATAGTAATATCGGTGGAGATCCCGACCATCGACTTAATGCGGTGACGCAACTGATGGCAAATCTGGCAGCGTTGTTCATGACTCAGCGCCAGCCCGCTCTCTTTCAGCTCAACGCGCACCGCCAGCGAATCCAGATGACCGCGGCGATTGACCTCTAACTGATAGTGCGGCGCCAGATGTTCAAACTTGAGGATCTCCTCTTCCAGCTGCGAGGGGAAGACGTTAACCCCGCGGATAATCAGCATATCGTCGCTGCGTCCGCTGATGCGATCCATGCGGCGCATGGTCCGCGCGGTTCCCGGCAGCAGGCGCGTCAGATCGCGGGTACGATAGCGGATCACCGGCAGCGCTTCTTTGGTCAGGGTGGTAAACAGCAGCTCACCATGCTCGCCATCTTCCAGCGGCGTACCGTCGTCCGGGTTGACGATTTCCGGGAAGAAGTGGTCTTCCCAGATAGTCGGGCCGTCAACGGTTTCCAGACACTCCATCGCTACGCCCGGTCCCATGACTTCCGACAAACCGTAAATATCCAGGGCGGTGATCCCCAGCCGGCGCTCGATTTCCGCGCGCATCGCCAGCGTCCACGGCTCAGCGCCAAAGACGCCGACCCGCAATGAACAGCCGCGGGCATCGCCGCCCATCTGGCGCTCCAGCTCTTCAATCAGATTCAGACAGTAGGACGGCGTCACCATGATCATATCCGGCTGGAAATCGCGGATCAGCTGCGCCTGTTTTTCGGTCTGTCCGCCGGACATCGGGATCACCGTCGCGCCCAAACGTTCCGCGCCGTAGTGCGCGCCAAGGCCGCCGGTAAACAGGCCGTAGCCGTAGGCGACGTGAATTTTATCTTTTGCTGAACCACCGGCCGCGCGCAGCGAACGGGCGACAATATTGGCCCAGTTATCAATATCGTTTTGCGTATACCCCACCACCGTCGGTTTGCCGGTGGTGCCGGAAGAGGCGTGAATGCGCACCACCTGCTCCATCGGCACCGCGAAGGTATCGAAGGGATAGTTGTCGCGCAGATCCTGTTTGGTGGTACAGGGGAATTTTTGCAGATCGTTTAATTCCCGAAAGTCGTCAGGGTGCACGCCGGCGGCGTCGAATTTGCGGCGATACATCGGCACATTTTCGTACGCATGCTTCAGCGTCCATTTCAGGCGCTGGGTTTGCAGGGCCTGCAGTTCGTCACGCGATGCGGTTTCAATCGGATCTAATTTTGTAGTAGTTATCATTGTAGGGTACTCGCAGGTAAATTAGCTCACACTCGCTCGAGGATCATGGCAATGCCCTGACCCACGCCAATACACATCGTACACAGCGCATAGCGCCCGCCCCGGCGTTGCAGCTCAAGGCTGGCGCTCAGCGCTAACCGCGCGCCGCTCATGCCCAGCGGATGGCCTAACGCGATGGCGCCGCCGTTGGGATTCACGTGCGCCGCATCGTCCGGCACGCCGAGCTGTCTGAGCACCCCCAGCGCCTGGGCGGCGAAGGCCTCATTCAGCTCAATCAGATCCATATCGTTAATATTGAGTCCCGCCCGCTCCAGCACTTTACGCACCGCCGGTACCGGCCCCAGTCCCATCAGGCGCGGTTCGACACCCGCCGTCGCCATCGCCACGATACGCGCCCGCGGCGTGAGCCCCTGGATAGCGGCCTGCTGTTCGCTGGCGATGATCAGCGCCGCGGCGCCATCGTTGACGCCTGAAGCATTGCCCGCAGTAATGACGCCGCCCTGGCGGAACGGCGCTTTCAGTTTCGCCAGCTGCTCAAGCGTGGTTTCCGGGCGCGGATGCTCGTCCTCGCGCACGTCGCTAACCGCCCCTTTCCGGCCGACAATCTGCACCGGCACAATCTCCTGCGCCAGAATGCCGTCGCGCTGGGCCTGCGCCGTGCGCTGCTGGCTGCGCCAGGCGAAAGCGTCCTGATCGGCTCGGCTGATATTTAACAATTCAGCTACATTCTCGGCCGTTTCCGGCATGCTGTCAGTTCCGAAGTGTTGCGCCATGAGCGGGTTCACAAAACGCCAGCCAATCGTGGTATCAAAGAGTTCCGCCTGACGCTGGTACGGCGCGCTGGCTTTTCCCATCACGAAAGGCGCACGCGACATCGATTCCACGCCGCCGGCAATCAGCAGATCGGCATCGCCGGCTTTGATCGCCCTGGCGGCAAAGCCGATGGCATCCAGACCCGATCCGCACAGGCGGTTAATCGTGGTGCCCGGCACGGTATGCGGGTAACCGGCCAACAACGTCGCCATGTGCGCCACGTTGCGGTTATCTTCCCCGGCCTGATTCGCACAGCCGAAAATCACATCATCAATTGCTGCCGGGTCGAGCCCGGGATTACGACTCAGGAGCTCACGCAGCGGGATTGCCGCCAGGTCGTCAGCGCGCACACTGGCCAGCGCGCCGCCGTAGCGGCCAATCGGCGTACGGATCCCGTCACAAATAAAGGCGTCGCGCATTACACGTCTCCCGTGATTGTGCCGCCGATGCGGTGCGATTTGCCGCGGAACAGGGCCACAATCTTTTGCTGTTGATTAACAATTTCAATGTCGTAGACGCCGGTCAGTTTGCCCTGCTGTTTGACTCTGGCGGTGGCGCCCAGCCGGTCGCCGGCAAACGCCGGACGAAGAAAATCAATGCTTGCCGCCGAGGCCACCGCCGCCAGCCCCTGGCTGTTACAGGCGTAGGCGAAAGCGGTATCGGCAAGCGTAAATAGCTGACCACCGTGACAGGTTTGATGGCCGTTAAGCATGTCCGCCGAGACGGTCATACTCATCTGCGCAAAACCGTCGTCCATTTCGATAAGTTCGATCCCCATCTTTCTGGCGCAGGTATCTTTTTCGTACATCACGCGCGCGTTGCGCCACGGATCATTGCTCATGGTGCTTCTCCATCAGCGCCTTCTGGCGCAGCAGGGAACTGGGGCGATAGCGCTCCTCGCCATAATGGTGTTGCAGGTTCTCCAGCAGTTGCAGCACCCGCCGCCAGCCAAGGCGTTCTCCCCATGCCAGCGGGCCATGCGGATAGTTGACGCCAAGGCGCATCGCGGTATCGACATCCTGCGGGCTGGCGACGCCTTTTTGCACCGCATCCAGCGCTTCGTTAATCAGCATCGCCACCGTGCGCCACACCAGCAGGCCGGGATAATCGGCAATACGCAGCACTTTCTTGCCCTGCTGCTGGAAGTAATGCACGGCCTTATCAGTGGCCGCAGGCGCGTTGGTTGCCGCTGCGGCCAGCACCACCGTATCGCTGGCGCACAGGTCATACACCACCACCGGGCGGTGATGCTTAATACTCAGCGCCAGGGCGGTCTCGCCTTCGGTCTCCAGCAGCAAGACATCGTCTAATTCAGTGACATTGTCACTTCTGACGGTAACGGATTCAGCACCCATCATTACCGGCGGTAGCACCGCGTCCGGCAGTGTCTCAACGGGCCAGCGATAGACGCCGTGGCCGCTCTTTTTACCTAGCCGCCCGGCCAGCGCCAGCTCTTGCTGGAGGAGCGATGGCAGGTAGCGGCGGTCCTGCCAGAAGGCGTTAAACACCGAACAGGTCACGGCGAAGTTGACGTCCTGGCCAATCAGGTCCGTCAACGCCAGCGGTCCCATCGGAAAACCGCCGCCGTCACGCAAAGCGGCATCGATAACCTCCGGGGCGGCGACCTGCTCTTCCAGCGCCCGCCAGGCCTCAGCGTAGAACGGACGCGCTACGCGGTTAACGATAAAACCGGGCGTTGAGCGGCAGCGCACCGGCTGTTTCCCCCAGCCGCTTACGCACTGGCACAGCTGCTCCACCACTTCTGTGGAGGTCGCAAGACCACTCACCACCTCGACCAGCTTCATCACCGGCGCCGGATTAAAAAAGTGCAGTCCGGCCACCCGCTCCGGGTTTTTGACCCCGGCGGCGATAGCGGTAATCGAAATAGACGAGGTATTACTGGTCAACAGCGTTGACGGCGCGCAGATCTCCGCCAGCTGCGTGAACAGCGCCGTTTTGACCTCCAACCGTTCAGAGGCCGCTTCGATCACTAAATCCGCATCGGCAAGCGCGGCTAAATCGTGGGCCGGATGCAGGCGCGCCAGCAGCGCATCGGCCTGCTCTGACGCCAGTTTGCCCCGCGCAACGCGTGACGCCAGACGCCCGGCGATACCCTCTATCGCCAGGTCTACAGCCTTAGGGTTAATATCAAAAATACGCACCGGATGCCCGGCGGCGGCAGCCACTTCGGCGATGCCGGCTCCCATGGTGCCGCTGCCGATCACCGCCACGGTGGCTAAGGATGTCGTCATCATCTATTTCCCGCTGAACTGTGGTGGCCGTTTGGCCAGAAACGCGCTGACCCCTTCGCGGTAATCATCGCTGCGCCCGGCCAGACGCTGATAATCGCGCTCCAGGTCCAGCTGCGCGTCGAGACTGTTGGTTTCAGAGGCCAGCAGCGCCTTTTTAATCAGCCCAAGACCAAACGTCGGTTGCGCCGCCAGATGGCGCGCCAGTTGCAGACTGGTATCCGCCAGTTCTGAATCGTCCACCAGTTGCCAGATAATCCCCCACTGCGCGGCCTGTTCCGCGCTGAGGCTGTCGCCCAGCAGCGCCAGCCCCATCGCGCGCGCACGGCCGGCCACCCGCGGCAGGAACCAGCTGCCGCCGCAGTCCGGCACCAGGCCGAGCTTGCTGAACGCCATCACAAATTTGGCCGAACGCGCGGCCAGCACGATATCGCAGCCCAGCGCCAGGGTAGCGCCCGCGCCGGCGGCCACGCCGTTAACCGCGCAGATGACCGGTTTCGGCAGCGCCGCCAGACGGCGTACCAGTGGGTTGTAAAAGCGTTCTACCGACATGCCGAGATCCGGTGGCGGGCCGCTGGGGTCGACATTGCGGTCGTTCAAATCCTGGCCGGCGCAAAAACCGCGGCCGGCGCCGGTGATCAGCAGGCAGCGCACGCCATCATCGCGCTCGGCCTGCTTCAGACATTCCGCCAGCTGGTGATGCATCAGATCGTTAAAACTGTTGAGGCGGTCCGGGCGATTGAGGGTAATGGTCATGACGCCCTGTTCCACTGCGCTGAGAATGAAAGCTTCCACGATTAGCGTCCTTTAAATTCCGGGGTACGTTTTTGTAAGAAGGCGTCGATGCCTTCGCGGCGGTCCTCGGTGGCGCTCAGCAGGCTAAACAGCTGGCGCTCCTGTTGTAGACCGGCCTGCAGGCTGACTTCCTGCGACAGGCGCAGCGACTGTTTTGCCGCCCGTAGCGCCAGCGGCGAATGGCGGGCAATGGTGGTTGCCAGTTTCAGGGCATACTCATCGGTTAACGCCGCCGGATGGATATCACTGACCAGCCCGGCCTGCTGCGCCTGGCGGGCGTCAATACTCTCGCCGCTCAGCACCATCCGGCTGGCCAGCGCCTTGCCAACGCTGCGGATCAGCCGCTGGGTGCCGCCCGCGCCCGGCATTATGCCGAGGGTAATTTCCGGCAGGCCAAAGCGGGCGTTGTCCCCGGCGACAATCAGGTCGCACAGCAGGGCCAGCTCGCAGCCGGCGCCGAGGGCGTAGCCGTTGACCGAAGCGATGAGCGGTTTAGTAAAGGCATCAATTCGCCCCCATAACCGTGGGCGAATATCATCCAGGGTGGCAGGAAGATCTTTTTCCGCCATTTCATTGAGGTCAGCCCCGGCGGCGAAAAAACGCGCGTTACCGCGAATAACGCAGACGCCGACGCTGTCATCAACTGCCGCCGCCTCCAGCGCCTCGGCAATCTGGGTTAATAAGGCATTGTTCAGCGCGTTGCGGGCCTGCGGGCGGTTTAGCGTTAGCTGTAGCACCCGGCCATGACGGTGGATCAGAAGGTCGCTCATGCTATCCCCCGCGCGTCAAAGTCGACCACCACATCGCCGCTGGTCGGCAGCGACTGGCAGCTCAGCACGTAGCCCGCCGCCAGCTCATCTGCTTCCAGGCTGTAATTGGCGGCCATCGCCACTTCACCGCGCAGCACTTTGCATTTACAGGTGGCGCATACCCCGCCCTTACAGGCGAACGGCAGATCGGCGCCCTGACGCAATGCGGCATCCAGGATGCTGTCGTCTTCGGCACTGAGGGCGATAAGCCGATCGCGCCCGTCCTGGCGGATGGTCACCGTGCGCCCTTCCGCCTGCACGCCGGCGGCGCGCTTCACATTGCCGCCTGGGGTATTAAAGCGTTCGAGATGAATCGATTTCTCCGCTACGCCAAGTTCACGTAACGCCGCTTCCGCCTCATCCATCATCGCCGCCGGGCCGCAGATAAAAGCCTCGTCGAAACGGCTGAAATCCAGCAGATGGTCAGCGAGCTGGCGCAGTTTGTCGCCGTCAATGCGCCCCTGTAGCAGATCGCTGTCCATCGACTCCTGGCTAAACAGGTGTATCACCTGCAGGCGCTGCGGATAGCGGTCTTTTAAATCGGCCAGCGCCTGGCGGAACATCATGCTATGGCTGCTGCGGTTGCCGTAGATCAGCGTGAAGCGGCTTTGCGGCTCGGTCGCCAGCGTCGCGCTCATGATCGCCATCATCGGCGTGATCCCGGAACCGGCGGCAATCGCCAGATATTCACCCTGCCGTTCAGCCTGCGGTTGATAACCGAAATGCCCCTGCGGCACCATCACTTCCAGCTCCATACCCTGCTGGATATCGTGCTGGGCGTAGCGCGAAAAGCGCCCGCCGTCGATAGCTTTGACCGCGACGCTAATTTCGCCGGGCGTGCGGCTGTGACAAATGGAGTAACAGCGGCGCAGTTCTTCGCCGCCCAGACGGGCTTTTAGCGTCAGATGCTGGCCCGGGCGAAAACAGTATTCCGCCTGCAGGGCTTGCGGGATCGCAAAAGTGATGGTCACCGCATCGCGGGTTTCCGGCTCGACTCTCGCCACCTTAAGCGAATAGAACGTCGTCATGGCAACCTCAAATACATTTAAAGTAATCAAAAGGTTCCCGGCAGCTGTCGCAGCGATAGAGCGCTTTGCAGGCCGTGGAACCGAATTCGCTAATCAGCGAGGTATGGGCGCTGCCGCAGCGCGGACAGCTCACCTCAGCGGGCATATCCGCATGGCAGGCGTGCCCCTGGGGCGGGCTGATGCCGTACTGGCGCAGGCGCTCGCGGGCATCCTGACTCATCCAGTCGGTGGTCCACGGCGGATCCAGCTGCAGGACGATATGTACCGGCTGAAAACCATGCTCGCTCATGACCGCGCGGATCTCCCCCAGCAGATGCTCCGTCGCCGGACAGCCCGAATAGGTCGGGGTAAAGCCAATCACCCAGCCGTCGCCATGGCGCGCGACGCTGCGTACCATACCGAGGTCGGTGATGGTGAGTACCGGCACTTCCGGATCCGGGATCGCGCTTAATAATCCCCAGATGGTGCGAACCTCTGCAGGAGCGATATCGGCAAGACGTTGCATAGTCACCTCACTTACCACTGCAGTCCGGGATGCGAACGCTGCAGATATTGCATCTCCGCCAGCAGCGGGCCGAGATGTTCACTGTGCAGCCCCTGTTTGCCGCCGCTGCGGAAGGCCGCTTCCTGCGGGATCTGTAAGCCGGAGTCGAGCAGCGCCGTGTGTACCGCGCTTTGCCATTCGGCCTGAAGCTCACGCGGATCAACCGCAATACCCTGCTCAACCAGGCTGAGCTCCACTTCATCGGCAAGGAACAGTTCGCCGGTGAAGCGCCACAGATTGTCGACCGCCTGCTGCATTTTGCGATTTGATAACTCGGTGCCGTTACCCAGACGCTCCAGCCAGCCGCGGCTGAAGCGCAGGTGGTAACGCACCTCTTTCAGCCCTTTGGCGGCAATGGCCGCCAGCTGCGCGTCGCGGCTGTCCACCAGCCGGCTGTACAGGGCGACGTGCCAGACATCGATAAAGAACTGGCGGGCGATGGTGTCGGCAAAATTGCCGTTTGGCTGCTCCACCAGCAGCAGGTTGCTGTACTGGCGCTCATCGCGACCAAAAGCCAGCGTATCTTCGTCGCCGCAGCCGTTAAGCTCGGCGGCATAGCTTAAAAAATTGCGCGCCTGGCCGAGCAGGTCGAGGCCGATGTTGGCCAGCGCAAGATCGATCTCGAGCTCGGGAGCATGGCCGCACCAGGCGCCTAAACGCTGGGCCAGAACCAGACCATTGTCGCCAAGCCGCAGGGCGTAGGTGGCTACGGGGTTAGGGATATTCATCGCCGCCTCACATATGTTCCATGCCATCCGGCACGGTATAGAAAGTCGGATGACGGTAGACTTTGCTTTCCGCCGGGTCGAAGAATTCGCCGCGCTCTTCCGGCTGCGAAGCAACGATTTCGCTGGCCTTCACCACCCAAATTGAGCAGCCTTCGCTGCGGCGGGTATAGGCATCGCGGGCATTCTCCAGCGCCATTTGATCATCGGCGGCGTGCAGACTGCCGACGTGACGATGGGATAACCCCTGTTTGCTGCGAACGAACACTTCATATAACGGCCAGTAAACTTTGCTCATGTTGTCTCTCCTCATGCCGCGCTGCGGGCCTGCTGTTTTTGCGCATGGGCCAGCGCGGCTTCGCGCACCCACTCGCCCTCTTCCCAGGCCTTACGCTTGGCGGCCAGCCGCTCGTGATTGCAAATGCCACGGCCGCTAATCACCTCGTTAAATTCCTGCCAGTCGATTTCGCCGAAGCGGTAGTGGCCGCTGGCTTCATCAAACTGCAAATCCGGGTCCGGGACGGTCATACCGAGGATCTCTACCTGCGGCACGGTGTTATCGACGAAGCGCTGACGTAGCTCGTCGTTGGAGTGCAGTTTGATTTTCCACGCCATGCTGCGGGCGCTGTTCGGCGAGTTGTCGTCGTTGGGGCCAAACATCATCAGCGCCGGCCACCAGAAGCGGTTAATGGCGTCCTGCAGCATCTGCCGCTGCGCGTCATTGCCCTGCGCCAGCGCCATGCAGGCTTCAAATCCCTGACGCTGGTGAAAGCTCTCTTCTTTGCAGATTTTGACCATCGCCCGGGCATAGGGGCCGTAGGAGGTCCGGCACAGCGCCACCTGGTTGACGATGGCCGCGCCATCGACCAGCCAGCCGATCACGCCGATATCCGCCCAGCTGAGGGTCGGGTAGTTAAAAATGGAGGAGTATTTCATCTGCCCGTCGAGCATCTTCTGATACAGGTCTTCCCGGGCGCAGCCAAGGGTTTCCGCGGCGCTATAGAGATACAGCCCGTGTCCAGCCTCATCCTGTACCTTAGCCAACAGGATCGCTTTGCGGCGCAGCGTCGGCGCGCGGGTGATCCAGTTGCCTTCCGGCAGCATGCCGACGATCTCCGAGTGCGCGTGCTGGCCTATCTGCCGAATCAAGGTCTTACGGTAGGCATCCGGCATCCAGTCCTGCGGTTCGATGGCCGTTTCCTGCGCGATGCGCTGGTCAAAGCGTTGTTCTTCTGTCACGTCATCACCTTTATGATTCCGATATTCACAACAAAAACATTTATGTGAATCACTTTGTTTATTGAAGGTTACATATTGGTTAAATAAAACCACAAATTTTGTTTGCTCTTTTTGTGATAATCTCCGCAAAACCTTTTGTAAACCACAATTAATACAGTAAGTTAAGCATAAGACGTAACGCCATCGCGATCACAATGTTAATAATTTATTAAATACGGGCTTGCATTTTATGATTCATAAAAGAACTATTTATAGATATCACACGTAACACATTTGGAGATTTGCGATGCAGCAGTTAGCCAGCTACTTATCCGGCGCCTGGCAGACCGGCCGGGGCCGCGCCCGTACTATCCATCACGCCATCACCGGCGCGGCGCTTTGGGAGGTGACCAGTGAAGGCCTGGATATGGCGCAGGCGCGCCGCTTCGCGATTGAGCGCGGTGGTAAAGCCCTGCAGGCGATGACCTTTATTGAACGCAGCGCGATGCTGAAAGCGGTGGCGAAACACCTGCTGGAGCAGAAAGACCAGTTCTACGCCATCTCCGCGCAAACCGGCGCCACTCGCGCCGACAGTTGGGTGGATATTGAAGGCGGTATCGGTACCCTTTTCACCTATGCCGGGCTCGGTAGTCGAGAATTACCGGACGATATCCTGTGGCCGGAAGACGAGCTCATCCCGCTCTCCAAACAGGGCGGTTTTGCCGCGCGTCATGTGCTGACATCAAAATCAGGCGTCGCCGTCCATATCAACGCCTTCAACTTCCCCTGCTGGGGAATGCTGGAAAAACTGGCGCCCACGTGGCTTGCCGGTATGCCGGCTATCATTAAACCGGCAACCGCTACCGCCCAGCTCACCCAGGCAATGGTGAAAGCGATTGTCGACAGCGGCCTGGTGCCGGAGGGCGCCATCAGCCTGATTTGCGGCGGCGCGGGCGATCTGCTCGACCACCTCGATAGCCAGGACGTGGTTACCTTTACCGGGTCAGCCGCCACCGGCCAGCAGCTACGGGCGCACCCTAACCTGGTAGCCAAATCCATTCCCTTTACCATGGAAGCAGATTCACTCAACTGCTGCGTGTTAGGCGAAGACGTCACTCCGGAGCAACCGGAATTCGCGCTGTTTATTCGGGAAGTGGTCCGCGAGATGACGGCGAAAGCCGGGCAAAAATGTACCGCTATCCGCAGAATCATTGTGCCACTGGCTCAGATTAATGCGGTTAGCGATGCACTGATCTCCCGCCTGCATAAAGTAACCGTCGGTGACCCTGCGCAGGAGGGCGTTAAGATGGGGGCCCTGGTTAATAGCGAACAGCGTCAGGACGTACAGGAGAGCGTCAATAAGCTGATAGCCGCTGGCTGCGAAGTACTGCTCGGTGGAGAGGCGGACCTCAGCGCGGCCGGCGCATTTTTCCCGCCGACCCTGTTGTACTGCTCACAGCCGGATGAAACGCCGGCGGTTCACGCCATTGAAGCTTTTGGTCCGGTGGCGACGCTGATGCCGTATCGCGACCGCCAGCATGCGCTGACGCTGGCGCGCGCCGGCGGCGGCAGTCTGGCGGGGACGCTGGTCACCGCCAGCGGCGAGCTGGCGCGTGAGTTTATCCTCGGCGCCGCCCGCGCCCATGGCCGTATTCAGATACTGAATGAAGCATCCTCCGCAGAATCAACCGGCCACGGTTCGCCGTTGCCGCAGCTGGTGCACGGCGGCCCCGGCCGCGCTGGCGGCGGAGAAGAGCTTGGCGGGCTGCGTTCGGTGAAACACTATATGCAGCGTACCGCGGTCCAGGGCAGCCCAACGATGCTGGCGACCATCGGTCAACAGTGGGTGCGCGGCGCCCAGGTGAACGAAGACCGTATTCACCCGTTCCGCAAATATTTCGAAGAGATTCAGCCTGGCGACAGCTTATTAACCCCGCGCCGAACCCTGACCGAAGCGGATATCGTTACCTTCGCCTGCCTGAGCGGCGATCATTTCTACGCGCATATGGACAAAATCGCCGCCGCCGAGTCGATTTTTGGCGAGCGGGTGGTCCACGGCTATTTCCTGATCTCCGCCGCGGCCGGGCTGTTCGTCGATGCCGGCGTCGGGCCGGTTATCGCCAACTATGGGATGGAAAACCTGCGCTTTATTGAGCCGGTCAAACCGGGCGACACCATTCAGGTTCGCCTCACCTGTAAGCGGAAAACGGTCAAACGTCAGCGCAGCGCCGATGAGAAAGCCACCGGCGTGGTGGAATGGGCGGTGGAGATTTTCAACCAGCACCAGCAGGCGGTGGCGCTGTATTCCATTCTGACCCTGGTGGCGCGTCAACAGGGAGATTTCCCGGCGTGATAGCGAAAAATAGACCGCTGGCGCTCTGTTGGCCGACCCTTTAGCCATTGATACTGCAATCGGTTTGCAACGGTTTCGCCCCGGGAAGTCCTTTATGTTATCCGTGGCTTCAGCGCACATTGCGCTCCCGGTTAATCGTCTACGTTATGCCTGTCATGCCGCAGGGAGCGCACAGGGGGCGGCCAGTCGCCGCCGCCCCCTGTACCCCCGGGCTCGGGCCAGCAAGAATGGTGAATAAATTAACGGCAGGCCGCACGGACCGTAGGCCGGGTAAGGCGTCAGCCGCCACCCGGCAAAAAAATCAGCGCACGTACTCAATGCCTCTGCGGAGGCATTTTTTACGCCCGTCTGGCAAAACTGACAAACAAGCTGGCAAAAGCAAACAAACGCCCCGGCGCCGCTGGCTGGTAGCTTAAGGATGACAAAGCCGACATTCGCAGCGGCAAGAGACAACACAACAATAAGATGAGGTCACAATGGCAAACGGCTTGAAATTTTCTCCTCGTAAAACCGCGCTGGCGCTGGCCGTGGCGGTGGTTTGCGCCTGGCAATCACCGGTCTTCGCTCACGGTAGCGAAGCCCACATGGTACCGCTGGATAAAACGCTGCAGGAATTCGGCGCCGATGTGCAGTGGGATGACTACGCGCAAATGTTCACCCTGATAAAAGACGGCGCTTACGTCAAAGTAAAGCCCGGCGCCAAAACGGCGATCGTCAACGGTAAATCCCTTGACCTACCGGTGCCTGTGGTAATGAAGGAAGGTAAAGCCTGGGTTTCCGATACCTTTATCAACGATGTGTTCCAGTCCGGTCTCGATCAGACCTTCCAGGTGGAAAAGCGCCCGCACCCGTTAAACTCGCTCTCGGCGGCGGAAATCAGTGAAGCAGTGACCATTGTCAAAGCCGCGCCGGAGTTTCAGCCGAATACCCGCTTTACTGAGATTTCCTTACACGAGCCGGACAAGGCGGCGGTATGGGCCTTTGCCCTGCAGGGAACGCCGGTCGATGCTCCCCGCATTGCCGATGTGGTGATGCTCGATGGCAAACACGTCATTGAAGCCGTGGTCGATCTGCAAAACAAAAAAATCCTCTCCTGGACGCCGATCAAAGGCGCCCACGGGATGGTGCTGCTCGATGATTTTGTCAGCGTGCAGAACATCATCAATGCCAGCAGCGAATTCGCTGAGGTGCTGAAAAAGCACGGTATTACCGATCCTGGCAAAGTGGTCACCACCCCGCTCACCGTTGGCTTTTTTGATGGCAAAGATGGCCTGCAGCAGGATGCGCGTCTGCTGAAGGTGGTCAGTTATCTGGATACCGGCGACGGCAACTACTGGGCGCACCCGATTGAAAACCTGGTGGCGGTGGTCGACCTTGAAGCGAAGAAAATCATCAAAATCGAAGAAGGTCCGGTGATCCCGGTCCCAATGGAGCCCCGTCCGTATGATGGTCGCGACCGCAACGCCCCGGCGGTGAAACCGCTGGAGATAACCGAACCGGAAGGCAAAAACTACACCATTACCGGCGATACCATTCACTGGCAGAACTGGGGTTTTCATCTGCGCCTGAACTCGCGCGTCGGGCCCATTCTCTCGACGGTGACTTACAACGATAACGGCACAAAACGCCAGGTGATGTATGAAGGTTCCCTCGGCGGGATGATCGTCCCCTACGGCGACCCGGACGTCGGCTGGTATTTCAAAGCCTATCTGGACTCCGGCGATTACGGCATGGGCACCCTAACATCGCCGATTGTTCGCGGTAAAGATGCGCCGTCAAATGCGGTACTGCTGGACGAAACTATCGCCGATTACACCGGCAAACCGACCACTATTCCAGGTGCGGTGGCCATATTCGAACGCTATGCCGGGCCGGAATATAAGCACCTGGAAATGGGCAAACCCAACGTCAGCACCGAACGCCGGGAGCTGGTGGTGCGCTGGATCAGCACCGTCGGCAACTACGACTATATCTTTGACTGGGTGTTCCACGACAACGGCACCATCGGTATCGATGCCGGCGCCACCGGGATTGAAGCGGTGAAAGGCGTGCTGGCGAAGACCATGCATGATCCCAGCGCCAAAGAGGATACCCGCTACGGAACGCTGATCGACCATAATATTGTCGGCACCACTCACCAGCACATCTATAACTTCCGCCTCGACCTCGATGTGGACGGCGAGAACAACACCCTGGTGGCGATGGACCCGGAAGTGAAGCCCAACACCGCCGGCGGCCCGCGCACCAGTACTATGCAGGTGAATCAGTACACGATTGACAGCGAGCAGAAAGCGGCGCAGAAATTCGACCCTGGCACCATTCGCCTGCTGAGCAACACCAGAAAAGAGAACCGCATGGGCAACCCGGTCTCATACCAGATTATCCCTTACGCCGGCGGCACGCACCCGGCGGCGACCGGCGCCAAATTCGCCCCGGACGAGTGGATATATCATCGCCTGAGCTTTATGGATAAACAGCTGTGGGTGACGCGCTACCACCCGACAGAGCGATATCCGGAAGGGGAATACCCGAACCGTTCCGCCCACGATACCGGCCTGGGCCAGTACGCGAAGGATGATGAGTCGCTGACTAACCACGATGACGTCGTGTGGATCACCACCGGCACCACCCACGTGGCGCGCGCCGAAGAGTGGCCGATCATGCCGACCGAGTGGGCGCACGCGCTGCTCAAGCCGTGGAACTTCTTTGACGAAACCCCTACTCTGGGCGAAAAGAAAAAGTAATCTTAACCGGCGGTGAAATCCAGCAGGATCTTACCGCCTCTTCCCGGCTGGCCGGCGGCGGCAATCGCCGCCC
>NZ_GL882866.1:90154-90894 GCF_000195655.1 Klebsiella sp. MS 92-3 | reverse complement strand
CCCCCCCCCCCCCCCCCCCCCGCCCGGGCCGCGGCCGCCCCCACCCGCCCCCCCGCCGGTCGTTCAACGCTATGCGCTGGGCCGGCGGCTGGGAGGTCGTCGGCAGGCGCTGCCAGATTTCGTCGAACGCTGCCCGCCACGCCGCTACGCTGAGTGTCGGCAGCGCCTCCCGCAGATGAAACTTGCGCACCGTCGCGCTACCGCGCGTCTGGGTCAGCGGCCGCCCGGATAACAGCCCATAGGAGATCAGGGTCGACGACCCGGGCAGCACCGACAGCAGCGTATTCGCCAGTTCGCCGCCCACCGCGTCAAACACCAGATCGCTGTGCTGGCTGACCTTCTCCATCAGCGCCCGGTCGGTATCGAGGATCGGATAGATCCCGGCCTGTTCCAGGCGCGCCCGATGCTGCGGCGAGCGAATAATCCCGCTCACCGAGCGGGCGCCCATCGCCAGCGCCCACTGCCCCAGCAGACTGGCGCAGGAGGACGATGCCGCGGTCAGCACGAGGTGTTTTCCGGCAACCGGCCAGCGCTTGAGCATCAGCATCGCCGTCAGCGGATTGATATACCCGCGGGCGGCCAGCAGATCGTCAACCGCCGGCGGCACCGGCACCAGCCAGGTCTCATCCAGATCGATAAACCGCTGCCAGGTGCCGCCCCCGCGCAGGGGCAGCACCCGCTGGCCCGCGGCCCGCCCGCCGCCGTATGGCGCGGGGGGCCGCCCCCCCCCCCCCCCCCCC
>NZ_GL882866.1:89923-90057 GCF_000195655.1 Klebsiella sp. MS 92-3 | reverse complement strand
CCCCCTCGCCAAGGCCTTCATAGCCGGCGACGGCCGGCAGTCGGGTGCGGTGGCGATAGGCGCCGGTCACGGGGATCAGATCCGAAGGATTCACCGGGGCAAAGCGCATCCTGACCCGCACCCGTCCGCCCCCC
>NZ_GL882866.1:74674-89778 GCF_000195655.1 Klebsiella sp. MS 92-3 | reverse complement strand
CCCGCCAGCGGCGCCAGCGGCAGGCGTTTCAGGGTCAGCACGGCGGCCGGCGGCCCGTAGCGGTCATAAACAATGGCGTCGTTGAACATCGACTGGCTCCAGACAACGAAAGTCGGGATCATAGCAGATCCCGCTTCCAGTGGCTCGCACCCGCGCCAGCCCGGGTCAGCCCGGGCCGTCGCTGGCCGCCGCCAGCAACGGCACGATGATATCGCTGAGCGGCGTCGGAATGCCGTGCTGACGCCCGCGACGCTGCACCACGCCGTTACGAATATCCCACTCCAGCGGTCGGCCATTGAGGCGATCGATCATAATCGAGGTGCTTAAGTCGGCAGGCGCCCGATGAAAGCCGGCGATAATCTCCTCCGGCACGTTGTCGCTCAGGGCGGCCCCTTCCGCCCGCGCCACCTGCAGGCATTCGCGCAGATAAGCCAGCCCGAGGGCAGTGATGTCCTCCCGGGCGAACATCCCGGCGCGTCGTCCGGTCAGCACCATCAGACCGGCAACCGCGTTCTGCAACAGTTTGCGCCAGGCAACGGTGGTAAAATCAGCCGCCAGGTCCACCGCGCAGCGGGTTCCCGCCAGCGCCTGCTGCACCCGCTCTGCCCCCGGCAGATCCGGCAGCGTCAGGCGCGGCGTGGCGCGCAACCAGACAGAGGCATCGGCATCGCGCTGCGCCGGGAACCAGACCACCGACGGCAGCACCGTCGCGCCGCCGGTCAAGGGGGCAAACTGCTGGCGCTGCTCAACGCCGTTTTGCAGCACGCACACCACGGTGTCAGGGGAACACAGGGCCGTCAGCCAGGGGGCGATGGCCTCCGTCTGGGTGGTTTTCACCGCGACAAAGACCAGGTCGAAGGGGGCGGCTATCGCCATCGGGTCGGTGTACACCGGGCCGGGCACCACGATCTCACCCTCGTCAGTGCGCAGCACCAGCGCCGAATGGGCGGTACGCCCGCAGACCATCGGCGCCCTCCCCCTCTCAAACAGGGCGGCGGCAATCGTGGTGCCGATGGCGCCGGGACCAATTAGCGCAACCTTAGGAAATGCTGTCATGCCGAAGACCTCCTGATGATTCACCGCCCAGATTAGGCAAAGATTGCCCTCCACAGTAGCGAGAAAGACCGGAGGTCGGCAAGGGGCGCGTCGGGAAAAGCCTTTCGCCTTCCCCGACGGAGGGCTAGTAGCGCACGCAGACGGATTTGGTTTCGCACCAGCCGTCGAGCCAGTCAGGGCCGAAATCGCGGCCGGTACCAGACTGCTTCATGCCGCCGAAAGGCAGGTTGGCGTCAATCAGGGTATGGCTGTTGACCCATACCGTTCCCGCCTGCAGACGGTCGGTGTAGTTCAGGGCCTGGGTCAGATCGCGGGTCCAGACGCTGGCGGTCAGACCAAAATCGCTGTCGTTGGCCAGGCGCAGCGCCTCCTCGCCATCGGCCACTCGCACCAGGTTCACCACCGGGCCAAAAACCTCCTCACGGCTGAGACGCAGTCCGGCGTCGGGGTTTACCACCAGCGTTGGCGGAATATAGTACCCTCCCGCGTCTGGTCCGGCGCTGCCGCTGATAAGCTCTGCCTTCTGCTGGCGAGCCTCTTCGAGGTAGGCCGCCACCTTGTCGCAGTGGGCCCGGGAGACCACCGGGTTGATCTGCGCCGTCTCCTGCATCCCCGGCCCCACCTGCAGCGATTTCACCGCCTGCTCGAAGCCGCTGACCAGGGTGTCAAACAGCGGCGCTTCGATGTAGATCCGCGAGCTGGCGGCGCAGACCTGCCCCTGATTGAGGAAGCTTCCGGTCATCAGCCCCTCAATAACCCACTGGGGGTCGGCGTCTTTGAGCACAATCGCCGGATTCTTGCCACCCAGCTCCAGCGTCACGCGGGTCAGGCGGTCGGCAGCCACGCGGGCAATCTGTTTCCCGGTCGCCGTCGAGCCGGTAAAGCTGACCTTCGCCACCTGCGGATGGGCGGTCAGCGCCGCGCCGCAGCCGGCGCCGCTGCCGGTGACCACGTTGAACACCCCGTCAGGAATGCCCGCCTGGGTCGCCAGCTCCGCCACCCGCAGCAGGGTCAGCGGGGTGGTTTCCGAGGGCTTGATGACGATCGAGCAGCCCGCCGCCAGGGCCGGCATGACCTTCCACATGCCGATCATCAGCGGGAAATTCCACGGAACGATGCCCGCCACCACCCCGACCGGCTCTTTTTTGGTCCACGCCTGGTAACGCGCCCCTTGCGGGAACGGGATCGAAACGTCCAGCGTCCGGCCGCTGATCTTGGTGGTCAGCCCCGCGGTGTAGCGCATCCAGTTCAGGGTGCAGCCGACCTCAAAGGCGCGGGAGATGGCAATGGATTTCCCCTGCTCGAGGGTTTCCAGTTGCGCCAGCTCTTCGCCGTGCTGCTCCACCAGATCGGCAAAACGCAGCAGGATGCGTTCACGGTCAGCCGGGGTGCGCCCGGCCCAGCGGCGATCGACAAAAGCGCGCCAGGCGGACATCACTGCCCGGTCGACATCCGCCGGGCTGGCGTCGGCGGTGGTGGCAATCGCCTGCCCGGTGGCCGGATCCCAGACGGTTAACCGGTTTTCGCTCTGCGCGGCGCAGGGGGCGCCGTCGATATACAGGCCATGCTGACGGTCTAAAAACTGCTGGACGCTGGCAAGCAGCGCTATCTGTGAGGTGGACATACCCTTTCCTTATTCTTCGCGGATAGTGCTTTCAGTCTATGTCTGGTTGGCGGTTGGCGCTTTTTTCTCTGTGACATTCGTTTGCGCCGCTGTGACAGTCGCCGCAATTCCGTCGTCTGCCCTCGCAGAAATGTGCCGCGGGTAATAGTTCTTTCATATACCCGCCATCGCGCCCTTGCCTGAGGCGACACAAATGCAACAATGCGGAAACATTGTTATTACAGGAGAAGGGCGAATGATGACCACGGCAGAGGGGGGGCTGGCGTATCAGCGCTGGCTGGCGACGATCAATCAGGTCTGCGGCCATTTCGCCGCCCGGCCGCTGAAGGAGAGTTTCCACGGCGAGATTGACGCCCGCTACGCCGGCAGCCTCAAGGTCAGTACCGTCACCGCCGCCGGCGTCAATCTCTACCGCACACTCAATGAGATAAAACGCGATAACGACGCCTGGTTCTATACCGTGTTTCAGCTCGCCGGCGAAGCCATCATCGAACAGGACGATCGCCAGGTGACGCTGGCGGCAGGCGATATCACGTTAATCGACGCCGCCCGCCCATGCTCCATCGTCTGGCAGCAGACCTCGCGTCAGGCCTCGCTGCTGCTGCCGCGCCAGCGGGTGGCGCCCACAGGGGACATCACTACCGCCTGCCGGCTGGACAAATCTCTGCCAATGGTCCAGCTCAGCCAGCGACTGCTGCTGGAAAGCATGGGCGGCACGACGCTCTCCGCCAGCGAGAGCGAAGCCGCGCTGGAGGCGATCGCCTGCCTGTTGCGCCCGGTGCTGCATCAGCGCGATCCTGCCCCTTCCCGGCGGGAAAAGCAGTTTCAGAAGATTATTGCGTTAATCGATGCGTCCATTCAGTCGGAGCATCTGCGCCCGGAGTGGCTGGCCAGCGAGACGGGCATGTCGGTACGCAGCCTGTACCGGCTGTTTGCCGACCAGGGGCTGGTGGTGGCGCAGTATATTAAGAACCGGCGGTTGGATCTGTGTGCCCAGGCGTTACAGAACGTCCATGACGATGAAAAGCTGGCGGGGATCGGCTACCGCTGGGGCTTCAGCGACCACAGCCATTTCTCCACCGCCTTTAAGCAGCGCTTTGGCGTCACCCCGGGGGAATACCGCAAGCGCTGTCGCTAATTATTTGCGCAGCCACTGGCCGTTCAATCCCTGGACGTACTCCCCGGGCTGCGCGCGGGCCACCAGCTTCTGCCCGGCCATTTTCGCCACTTCATCCACCGGCAGATTGTTGTCATCCGCCAGCTGCTGGTAGCTTTCGCTGCGCGCGGCGTTAATCTGCTTTACCAGCGCCAGCGTCTCTTTATCCTGACGCAGCGGCGCGAGATAGCCGTTCAGCGTCTCCCCCACTCGTCCCTGCTGGCGCGCTTCGCTCAGGGTCAACGCCAGCGCGGGCGCGCTAAGTAAAGCCAGTGTCAGCGCCGCGGTTAACAGTCGTTTTCTCATCGTCGCCTCAGAACAAATCGCTGCGGGATTTGAGCAGGTTTTCCACATCCTTATCGACCTTGATATGGATCTCATGCTCAATTTTGACACTCATATTGATGGTG
Organism: Klebsiella sp. MS 92-3; assembly: GCF_000195655.1. NCBI lineage: Bacteria > Pseudomonadati > Pseudomonadota > Gammaproteobacteria > Enterobacterales > Enterobacteriaceae > Klebsiella > Klebsiella sp. MS 92-3. The sequence continues at coordinate 85,532 of NZ_GL882866.1, read as the reverse complement.
ATGGGCTCTTTCGACGCCGCGATTTCGATGCGCGGCGTACAGCCGGCGAGCAGCATCGACGCCACCATGGCCAGTAACAGCTTCTTCATTTAGGTTCCTTACATGTCTTACCGTCCGTACAGCGCCGTACGGGCAGCGTAGCATTCTGCTCGAGCCACGCCTGTAAATTGTCGCCGAAGCGCAAACTGCGCCACAGGTCGAAAATATTCTCTTCATGAGCGTAGTTTAAATGCACGGTACTGCTTTTCCCTTCCACCCGGCTGGTGCCGTTAATGCTGGCCTTAAGCGTCAACACGCCCAGATTATCGAGGTTAATCTGCGTCCACGAGCGGGAGATTTCCATATAGCGCAGCCAGTTAATCGCCGCCCCGGCGGAGACGTTATCCGCCACCAGCGCATCGGCGGTGTCTTTATCCAGCCGCAGGGTCATCGGTCCGTCATTGCGCAGCCAGCCGTCGTGGATGATCCATTGATTATTCTCCAGCCACAGCGGCAGCGCGCCGCTCACCGCGCCGGACATGGCGAACTGTTTCACCTTGACGGCGCTGGTCAGTTCGCTGCTGGAGATATGCTGCAGGCGGATCAACGCCGGGTCGCGCTGCGGCATACGCAGCTGCAGCAGCGTCAGTTTCCCGCCTAACAGATCGACGCTGACGTCGCTGAGCTGCAGCGGATTGGCCTCGCTCCACGGCCAGGTGCCCTGCAGGTCCGCCGTCAGATTACGCGCGGTGACCTGGTTGACGATTTCGCCAATGCGCAGGGAGACCGGGCGGCGGATGCCCAGCTGCCAGTGACCGTCGCTGAAGCGGAACGGCAGGACGAAATCGACGCCGTTGATCTGGTTATCCGGCATCCAGGCGCTGCCGCCCTTCAGGACGCCATGGCCGCCCGCCTCAAATCCCTGCCCGGCTGCCGCCGAGAAGGCCACCTGCGCGTAGAGACTGCCTTCACGCAGGTTCATCTTCCAGTCCGGCGGCACCAGCGGCTGGAACACCGTTAGCGACTGTTTTGGCCACCACGCCTGGCCGCGCAGCCGTTCGCCATCCCAGCGCCCGGACAGACGCACCGGACCGATAGCCTCGGCATGCAGGGCGCCGGTGAACTGGAACCACGTCGGGTCCCGACCGTCGAGGGCGAATTTCAGCGTTGAGGCCGGGAGATAGCTGCCGCCGGAGAAGGTGGTTTTGGCGGCGTCCAGCGACAGCGCGCCGGTTAACCGCGGATGCTCAGCATCGCGCAGCCAGCGGATCGGCTGCTCGAGGGTCAGACGCGGGGTGCTGACCCGCATTGTGCCGTACTCAAGCTTATCGAAGCCGGTGGAGAGGCTGCTCAGGGTAATAGCATTGTCGCGCCACTCCCCGCTGCCCTTCACATCCCAGCGCGCCTGCATCGGGGTAAAATGTCCCTCGCCCCAGTAGCGCCACTGCCAGCGGCCGCTGTCGGGCAGAAAATCGCTCGCCTGACCGTCCAGATGCAGCGTAAAGTCGCCCATCTGCTGCTCATGGGCGCGAAGGATCGCCTGCAGGCGGCCATCGACGCCCTGCTGGGTGACCTTTACCCCGGCCAGCGGCCAGCGGATTTCGTCAATATTCAGCGCGTCGATCACCCGCCCGCGCGAGCGCAGCAACGCACCGGGGTGAAAAGCCAGCTGCGGGCTGATCAGCGGCCCGCTGAGCTGAGCCGGCAGCGCCGCGTATAGTATCATCTCCCCCAGCTTGGCCTCGCCGGTGAGCCGCAGCGGCAGATCGCTGTTATCCATGCTCAGCTTGCCCGGACCAATATTCAGTACCGCATTGCCCTTCCCGGCATGCCCCTCGGTGAGAACATTCAGGCGACCGCTGACGATCATCTGTTCGGTGCCCTGCTGCCAGTTACCCACCGACAGCGCCACCCGCCCGCGCAGCGGATACGCCTCGTAACGAGTGCGCCAGCGGCCGTCGCTGATGGTGATCCGCTCCGGGGTGATCTCCCACGGCAGGTCCAGAATAGGCTCTACCTCACCCCGCGGGGTGACCAGCAGTTGGCCGCGATTGTGCTGCCACTCGAGCTCAGCATCGATCCATTCCGCAGTCTGCGGGAATTCGAAGGTGCCCTGCATCTGACCGTCGACCGGCAGACCATCCGGCACCAGCGGCAGATGGAAGGTCCCCACCAGCTTCACCGGCGGCTGATCGTCAGTCAGCCGGGCGCTGAACTGGCTGACGGTGAGCGCCTGGCCGCGCAGGCGCGCCTGCAGACTCAGTTCCTTCCCGGCAAAGCCGATATCCTGCTGCGCAGGCGTTAATGACATTACCAGCCGCCCCTGCCATTTCTCCCACGGCGACAGCCGCAGATTGTCAATGGTTAACCAGCTATAGGGCAACATCGATTGCCATTCGGCAAGCGTGCGCGGTGAACCGGGAGAGGGATCGCTGGCCGGCAGTTTGCTCAGGCAGGCGCTGTTGATCTCCAGCTGGCCAATATGCAGCCGCCAGCGGCTGGGACGCGAGAGACGGGCATCGGTCACCCGGGCGATTTCACAGTCGCCCACCAGATAACGCAGATCGGGGATCAGCAGGGCCGACCGCGTCAGGCGCGGGCTCTCCTGCAAAGAGATACGCGTGCCCACGGGCAGCCAGATGCCCGCCAGCGTCGGCACCCAGTGGGTTAGCGTCAACAGCAGGGTTAGCGGCAATAACACCAGAACTAACACCAGCGCGATGGCGGCTTTATATTTACCCTTCATGGGCAGTTAATATCCTGATTCAACATAAGTAAAAGCCGAAAGGCGTCCATTGTGACACGTTCGACCAGTGAGTGAAAGTTTACGGCCTGTTAAAGCATAGTTGCCAGCCGGACTCGCGGCGCGACGTTCGGCCATTATCATTTAACTGTTGTTTAAGTCGCCCCTGCCACACTCCAGCCAGACGGGAATAGCTTGCGGGAGAGGCGGTGTCGTTAATTATCTCGCTCATAGAGAGCGCACAGGACCACTATCCATGGGTATTGCTGATTGTTTTTCTGCTTACCTTCACTAAATCCTGCGCATTGGTCTCGCTGGCAATCCCCGGCACCTCCGGCCTGCTGCTGCTGGGGACATTCGCTTCCGCCAGCCTCGGACATTTCCTGTTAATGTGGTCCAGCGCCAGCCTCGGCGCCATCGGCGGATTCTGGCTATCGTGGCGGCTGGGCATTCGCTACCGTCATCGCCTCACCCATCTACGCTGGCTGACCGCCGAGCGTCTGGCCCGCAGCCGCCTCTTCTTTCAGCGCTATGGCCCGTGGGCTATCTTTTTCAGCCGCTTTCTCTCTCCCCTGAGGGCTACGCTGCCCTTCGTTAGCGGCGCCAGCAGTCTGCCGCTGTGGTCGTTTCAGCTGGCTAACGTCAGCTCCGGTCTGCTGTGGCCGCTTCTGTTGCTCGCCCCCGGCGCTTTCAGCCTCAGTTTGTGGTGAAAAAACTTTGTCTTTCAAAGAGATTCCGCAAGTCCGCGATATGCTCTAGAATTAGGATTAGCACCCTCTCATTAAACTATTTTTTAATAATTGTACGATTATTTTAAATATGCTACCGTGACGGTATAATCACTGGAGAAAAGTCTTATGAAAATCGCGGTTTATAGTACGAAGCAGTACGATAAAAAGTACCTGCAGCACGTTAATGATGCATACGGCTTTGAACTGGAATTCTTCGATTTCCTGCTGACAGCGAAGACTGCCAAAACCGCCAACGGTTGCGAAGCGGTATGTATCTTCGTCAATGACGACGGCAGCCGCCCGGTGCTGGAAGAGCTGAAGGCCCACGGGGTGAAATATATCGCCCTGCGCTGCGCCGGGTTTAACAACGTCGACCTTGAGGCGGCAAAGGAGCTTGGCCTGCGCGTCGTGCGCGTTCCAGCTTACTCTCCGGAAGCGGTCGCTGAGCATGCGATCGGTATGATGATGTCGCTCAACCGCCGCATCCACCGCGCTTACCAGCGTACCCGCGATGCCAATTTCTCCCTCGAAGGCCTCACCGGCTTCACCATGTACGGCAAAACCGCCGGGGTGATCGGCACCGGGAAAATTGGCGTAGCGATGTTGCGGATCCTCAAAGGCTTCGGCATGCGCCTGCTGGCGTTCGACCCGTACCCAAGCGCCGCCGCGCTGGAGCTGGGGGTGGAATATGTTGACCTCGCCACGCTGTACAAGGAATCGGACGTGATCTCCCTGCACTGTCCGCTGACCGACGAAAACTACCACCTGCTCAATCGCGAAGCCTTCGATCAGATGAAAGACGGGGTGATGGTGATCAACACCAGCCGCGGCGCCCTGATCGACTCTCAGGCGGCCATCGACGCCCTGAAGCACCAGAAAATTGGCGCGCTGGGGCTGGACGTTTATGAGAACGAACGCGATCTGTTCTTTGAAGACAAATCCAACGACGTGATCCAGGACGATGTCTTCCGCCGCCTCTCCGCCTGCCATAACGTGCTGTTTACCGGCCACCAGGCGTTCCTCACCGCCGAGGCGCTGATCAGCATTTCGGAGACCACTCTGGGTAACCTGCAGCAGGTCGCCAACGGCGAAACCTGTCCGAACGCCATCGTCTGACGCCTTTCCCTTTTGTGCTCCTCTCCCGGGGGGAGCACATTCAGATAATCCCCACAGATCCCTGCTGCGATACCGTTACACTGGCTTGGTTTTATTAGTTATATGAATGTTTTGGAGTGAAAATGAACAAATTTGCGGCGCTTCTGGCGGCAGGTATGCTGCTGTCCGGCTGTGTCTATAACAGTAAGGTGTCCACCGGTGCGGAACAGCTGCAGCATCATCGTTTCGTGCTGACCAGCGTCAACGGCCAGGCGGTCAACGCCAGCGACCGGCCGCTGGAGCTAAGCTTCGGTGAGAAGATGGCTATTACGGGCAAGATGTATGTATCCGGCAATATGTGCAACGGCTTTAGCGGGGAAGGTAAAGTGTCGGACGGCGAGCTGAAGGTCAAATCGCTGGCGATGACCCGGATGCTGTGCCACGACGCCCAGCTCAATACCCTGGATGCGACGATCGGCAAGATGCTGCGCGAGGGTGCGCAGGTCGATCTGACGGAAAACCAGTTGACGCTGGCGACCGCCGACCAGACGCTGGTCTATAAGCTCGCCGACCTGATGCACTAGCCGGCGTTGATGTGCCGCTGACGCTGCCCCGCGACGGGGCCGCTGTTAGTAGCCGCAGCTGCCGCCCGCCAGCGCCTGCTCGCTGCAGCGTTTGCCGTTCGGCAGCGCGCACATGCCAATTGCCGAACCATCGAGCTGACGAGCCACCGATAACGAGCCGCCTATCATGGCGCAGTTGGCCTGACCGGCGTCGCTCATCGCCGCCCGCATTCCCGGCGTGACGTGCGCCGCCGTGGCCTGCTGAACGGGTTCACTACTGCACGCGGACAGCAACAGCGCCGCACATCCTACTAACATCGCAGCTCGCATTCTCTCTCCCCTCGGAAACGTCTTAAAAAAGCAAACCCCAGAATAATAGGCAGCGTGGCGGGCGGCGTCGAGAGGGGAAGTACGTATTTATGCGCCTCATTAACATTTTCTAGCAAATTTTCGCCGAAAGCTTGATCTGCCTCGGCCATGTCGCCCGACGCAGGTGGTTCCTCTCCCGGCAGGCAGCCATTTTCTCCGCGAACCATGCAAAATATTGATCTGGTCACGGGTACCCGGCGCATTGAGGACACAAATGCAAAAATGGCGGGGTCAGCGGTTTGCTAAACTACCCCTTATATAATTACAGGGCGCGTCGCGGTTTCACGCGTCCATTCTTTTGCGCAATGTAAGGGTGTCTTCATATGATTACGATTGATGGTAATGGCGCGGTCGCTTCCGTCGCGTTTCGCACCAGTGAAGTTATCGCCATCTACCCGATCACGCCCAGTTCAACGATGGCGGAACAGGCTGACGCCTGGGCCGGCAATGGGCTGAAAAACGTCTGGGGCGATGTTCCCCGCGTGGTCGAAATGCAGTCGGAGGCGGGAGCCATTGGCGCCGTACATGGCGCGCTGCAGACCGGCGCCCTCTCCACCTCCTTTACCTCATCGCAGGGCCTGCTGCTGATGATCCCCACCCTGTACAAACTGGCCGGCCAGCTGATGCCGTTTGTGCTGCACGTCGCCGCCCGCACTGTCGCTACCCATGCGTTGTCGATCTTCGGCGACCATTCCGATGTCATGGCCGTCCGCCAGACCGGGTGCGCCATGCTGTGCGCCAGCAGCGTCCAGGAAGCGCAGGATTTCGCGCTGATCTCGCATATCGCCACCCTGCAAAGCCGGGTGCCGTTTATTCATTTCTTTGATGGTTTCCGTACTTCGCACGAAATCAACAAAATCGCCCCGCTGGCGGATGACACTATTCGCGCCCTGCTGCCGCAGGATAAGATCGCTGAGCATCGCCAGCGCGCGCTCAACCCGGAACACCCGGTGATCCGCGGAACCTCGGCCAACCCCGACACTTACTTCCAGTCCCGGGAAGCTACCAATCCGTGGTACGACGCGGTGTATGACCATGTCGAGAAAGCGATGGACGACTTCGCTGCCGCCACCGGCCGTCAGTACAAACCGTTTGAGTTTTACGGCCACCCGCAGGCAGAGCGCGTGATCGTCATTATGGGCTCGGCCATCGGCACCTGCGAAGAGGTGGTCGATGAGTTGCTGAGTCGCGGCGAGAAAGTCGGCGTGCTAAAAGTCCGCCTCTATCGCCCGTTCTCCGCCGCCCACCTGCTGGCGGCGCTGCCGGAGAGCGCCCGCGCGGTTGCCGTACTGGATCGCACCAAAGAACCCGGCGCGCTTGCCGAACCGCTTTACCTCGACGTGATGACCGCCCTGGCGGAAGCCTTTAACCGCGGCGAGCGCGAGACGCTACCGCGCACTATCGGCGGCCGCTACGGTCTCTCCTCCAAGGAGTTTGGTCCGGAATGCGTGCTGGCGATATTCAGTGAACTGCAGGCCGCCCAGCCGAAGCCGCGCTTTACCGTCGGGATCTATGATGACGTGACCAACCTGTCGCTGCCGCTGGGCGAAAATACCCTGCCGGCAGAGGCCAAGCTCGAGGCCCTGTTCTACGGCCTCGGCAGCGACGGCAGCGTGTCAGCCACCAAAAACAACATCAAAATCATCGGCAACTCGACCCCATGGTTCTCCCAGGGCTATTTTGTCTATGACTCGAAGAAAGCGGGCGGCCTCACCGTCTCGCATCTGCGGGTCAGCGAAAAACCGATTCGTTCATCGTATCTGATTTCGCAGGCTGATTTCGTCGGCTGCCACCAGCTGCAGTTTATCGATAAATACCAGATGGCCGAGCGGCTGAAGCCCGGCGGCATTTTCCTGCTCAACACGCCGTACAGCGCCGATGAGGTCTGGTCCCGCCTGCCCCAGGAAGTCCAGGCCACCCTGAATCAGAAAAAAGCGCGTTTTTACGTGGTCAACGCGGCAAAGATCGCCCGCGAATGCAGCCTCGGGGCGCGCATTAATACCGTGATGCAGATGGCCTTTTTCCATTTAACCCAGATCCTGCCGGGTGATAGCGCGCTGGCGGAACTGCAGGCAGCCATCGCCAAAAGCTACAGCAGTAAAGGTCAGGAGCTGGTGGAGCGCAACTGGCAGGCGCTGGCCCTGGCCCGTGAATCACTGGCGGAAGTACCGCTCCAGCCGGTGAACGCCAGCAGTCCGAACCGCCCGCCGGTGGTCTCCGACGCCGCGCCGGATTTCGTCAAAACGGTCACCGCCGCGATGCTGGCCGGGCTCGGCGATGCGCTGCCGGTCTCTGCCCTGCCGCCGGACGGCACCTGGCCCATGGGCACCACCCGCTGGGAGAAACGCAACATCGCCGAAGAGATCCCCATCTGGAAGGAAGCGCTGTGTACTCAGTGCAACCACTGCGTCGCCGCCTGCCCGCACTCGGCGATCCGCGCCAAAGTGGTCGCCCCGGAAGAGATGGAGAACGCCCCTGCCAGCCTGCATTCGCTGGATGTGAAATCCCGCGATATGCGCGGGCAGAAATACGTTCTGCAGGTCGCCCCGGAAGACTGCACCGGCTGCAACCTGTGCGTCGAAGTGTGTCCGGCGAAAGACCGCCAGAACCCGGAGATCAAGGCCATCAATATGATGTACCGCCTGGAGCATGTGGAAGAGGAGAAGGTCAATTACGAGTACTTCCTCAACCTGCCGGAAATCGACCGCAGCAAACTGGAGCGCATTGATATTCGCACCTCACAGCTGATCAGCCCGCTGTTTGAATACTCCGGCGCCTGCTCGGGCTGTGGCGAAACGCCGTATATCAAACTGCTGACCCAGCTCTACGGCGACCGAATGCTGATTGCCAATGCCACCGGCTGCTCCTCCATTTACGGCGGCAACCTGCCCTCGACACCGTACACTACCGACGCCAACGGCCGCGGCCCGGCGTGGGCCAACTCGCTGTTTGAGGATAACGCCGAATTCGGGCTCGGCTTCCGCTTGACCGTCGACCAGCATCGCCAGCGCGTGATGCGCCTGCTGAGCGAATTCGCCGACAAGCTGCCGGCAGAGCTGAACGCGGCGCTGCACGCCGAGGCGACGCCGGAAGTTCGCCGCGAACAGGTGGCGGCCCTGCGTCAGGCGCTGGCCGGCGTGGCGGGAGCTGAAGAGCTGCTGACCGATGCCGACGCACTGGTGGAGAAATCCGTCTGGCTGATCGGCGGCGACGGCTGGGCTTACGATATCGGCTTCGGCGGCCTGGACCATGTACTGAGCCTGACGGAAAACGTCAATATTCTGGTGCTGGACACCCAGTGTTACTCCAACACCGGCGGGCAGGCGTCAAAAGCCACCCCGCTGGGAGCAGTGACTAAGTTTGGCGAGCATGGCAAACGCAAGGCGCGTAAAGATCTGGGCGTCAGCATGATGATGTACGGTCATGTTTATGTGGCGCAAATTTCGCTGGGCGCGCAGCTGAACCAGACGGTGAAAGCGATTCAGGAAGCGGAAGCCTATCCGGGGCCATCGCTGATCATCGCCTATAGCCCTTGCGAAGAGCATGGCTACGATCTGGCGCTCAGCCACGACCAGATGCGTCAGCTGACCGCCACCGGCTTCTGGCCGCTCTACCGCTTCGACCCGCGTCGGGCAGACGAAGGCAAGATCCCGCTGGCGCTAGATTCCCGTCCGCCATCAGACGCGCTGGCCGAGACGCTGCTTAATGAGCAACGTTTCCGCCGCCTGAACGCCCAGCAGCCTGAAGTGGCGGAGCAGCTATGGAAAGACGCCGCCGCCGATCTGCAGAAGCGCTATGACTTCCTCGCCCAGCTGGCTGGCAAAGCGGAGAAATCGCCAAGCGAAGGTTAACCGCCCCGTCACCTCTGTCCATAAAAAAAGCCCGAACACAGCGTTCAGGCTTGTCGTTTTACCGATAAACAACATCATTCCGCAGAATGAGACGGCAACAATAAATTATTGGCATGACAATAAAGGCATATAACGCGCAAATAATACGTGATTAGCCCGGGCATGTATAATTTTTATTTTGTATATTATCTATAAATGCATTCAGCATAATTATCACCATTTCATTGGTATTATTTATTTTAGATTTTACTTATATCGTAACAATTGAGTCTTACCGGATCTCAGACCGCTCCTTTAGCATGAGTTCACTTCCCACCCGGAAGTTAAAACATAAAAACAGTTAAAGGAATTTCTTCATGAAAAGAAAAGTACTGGCCCTCGTTATTCCGGCTTTATTAGCCGCCGGTGCCGCGCATGCGGCGGAAATTTATAATAAAGACGGGAATAAATTAGATCTCTATGGCAAGGTAGATGGTCTGCATTATTTCTCCAGCGACTCGAAAAAAGACGGCGATCAAACTTATTTACGTTTTGGCTTTAAAGGCGAAACCCAGATCAACGATATGCTTACCGGCTATGGCCAGTGGGAATATAACGTTCAGGCCAACAACACCGAGACCTCCAGCGATCAGGCGTGGACCCGTCTGGCATTCGCCGGTATCAAAGTGGGCGATTACGGCTCTTTCGACTACGGTCGTAACTACGGCGTGCTGTACGACGTTGAAGGCTGGACCGATATGCTGCCGGAGTTCGGCGGCGACTCCTACACCTATGCGGATAACTTTATGGCAGGCCGCGCCAACGGCGTCGCAACCTACCGCAATAGCGATTTCTTCGGTCTGGTGGAGGGTCTGAACTTCGCCCTGCAGTATCAGGGTAAAAACGAAGGCCAGAACGCGCAGGATATCAACGTCGGCACCAATAACCGCAGCAGCGACAGCGATGTTCGCTTCGACAATGGCGATGGTTTCGGCCTCTCCACTTCCTACGACTTCGGCATGGGCATCAGCGCGGCGGCAGCTTACACCTCGTCTGACCGTACAGGCGACCAGCAACACTATACTCACACCGAACGATACGCCAAAGGCGACAAAGCGGACGCCTGGACCGCCGGCCTGAAGTACGACGCCAACGATATTTACCTGGCGACCATGTACTCTGAAACCCGCAATATGACGCCATACGGCTCTACCAGCAGTACCAACGGTGGCGGTATCGCCAATAAAACGCAAAACTTCGAAGTCACCGCGCAGTATCAGTTCGACTTCGGCCTGCGTCCGGCCATCTCCTACCTGCAGTCCAAAGGCAAAGATCTGTACAATAACGGCCGCTATGCCGATAAAGATCTGGTCAAATATATGGACGTTGGCGCGACCTATTACTTCAACCGTAATATGTCCACCTATGTTGATTACAAAATCAACCTGCTGGATGGTAACGACAAATTCTACGAAGACAACGGTATCTCTACCGATAACATCGTCGCCCTGGGCCTGGTTTACCAGTTCTGATGCGCCTGCCCCCCCG
>NZ_GL882866.1:74299-74535 GCF_000195655.1 Klebsiella sp. MS 92-3 | reverse complement strand
GCCCTTTCCCCCTCCCGCCTCGCTGCAGATAAAACAAAACGCTATATCTCGCGGACTAAAATAGCCGTCCGTTTAATGATATAGTCATGGCCAGTCAGTGCTTGCCCGAGGACGTCCATCATGCACCACCATCCGGTAAAATCTTCCCGAATTATCTCCGTCGCCTACGATGACGCCTCCGCCACACTGGAAATCTATTTCTATCACCAGCCGCCATTACAATATACCGGGGTCCC
>NZ_GL882866.1:72473-74289 GCF_000195655.1 Klebsiella sp. MS 92-3 | reverse complement strand
CCCCCCCCCCCCCACCGCCCCCCCCCCCCCACACTGAAAATTTTTTTCTACCCCCAGCCGCCATTACAATATACCGGGGTCCCACCGCGTATTTTTCATGATTTTTTACAGGTGGTGTCAAAAGGCCGGTATTATGACGGGGTGATCAAAGGAAAATTTCCCGAACGCAAGCTACGTTAATGTCAAAGTGTGACTGCGGTCATGATACAAAACGTGCCCTAATACCGTACAATATGAAGGGATACTTAAACAGGAGGTTTTATGAGCAGAATGATTCTTGTCCCTATCGATATCTCTGATAAAGAATTTACTGAACGCATTATCAGTCACGTTGAATCGGAAGCGCGGATTGACGACGCCGAGGTGCATTTCCTCACCGTGATCCCTTCTCTGCCCTATTATGCCTCACTGGGAATGGCCTATACCGCTGAGCTTCCCGGCATGGACGAGCTGCGTGAGGGTTCTGAAACGCAATTGAAAGAGATCGCGAAGCAGTTCTCCATCCCGGAAGACCGGATGCATTTTCACGTCGCGGAAGGATCGCCAAAAGATAAAATCCTTGCGCTGGCCAAGTCGCTGCCAGCCGACCTGGTGATCATCGCTTCGCACCGGCCGGATATCACAACTTATCTGCTGGGCTCCAACGCCGCCGCGGTGGTTCGTCACGCCGAGTGCTCGGTACTGGTGGTCCGCTAACGCCGCAGCCCGCCGCCCGGCGGGCTTTTTATTTCCGCATCAGCCGCCCCCGCCTGGCTGCTCGCTGCCGAAAGTGCCGGAAAGATGCTGACATTCCGCCCCTGAATCCGTACCATACACGCCACGGTTGCCTGTCAAACCTCAATAATTGCTACGCGCCAGCGCCACGTTGTTCAGCGGCTGGCAGAATGCGTGCTCTTCTGATGCCACACTATGAATTGAGCCACTATTACATGCTGCAAAACCAAGAAATCAGTAAAAAAGAAAAGTACAACGTCGATAAGCTGCAGAAACGTCTGCGCCGCAACGTCGGTGAGGCGATTGCCGACTTCAATATGATTGAAGAGGGCGACCGCATTATGGTTTGTCTTTCAGGCGGCAAGGACAGCTATACCATGCTGGAGATCCTGCGCAATCTGCAGAAAAGCGCGCCCATCTCCTTCTCGCTGGTGGCGGTGAACCTCGATCAGAAGCAGCCAGGGTTCCCGGAGCATATTCTGCCGGCGTATCTGGAGCAGCTGGGGGTTGAATACAAGATTGTCGAAGAGAACACCTACGGCATCGTCAAAGAGAAGATCCCGGAAGGAAAAACCACCTGCTCGCTGTGCTCTCGCCTGCGTCGCGGCATCCTCTATCGTACCGCCACCGAGCTCGGGGCGACCAAGATCGCCCTCGGCCATCATCGCGACGATATCCTGCAGACGCTGTTTTTGAATATGTTCTACGGCGGCAAAATGAAAGGGATGCCGCCGAAGCTGATGAGCGACGACGGCAAACACATCGTCATCCGCCCGCTGGCCTACTGCCGCGAAAAGGACATCGAGCGCTTCTCCCAGGCCAAAGGCTTCCCGATTATTCCGTGCAACCTGTGCGGTTCGCAGCCAAACCTGCAGCGCCAGGTGATCGCCGATATGCTCCGCGACTGGGATAAGCGTTATCCTGGGCGCATTGAAACCATGTTCAGCGCGATGCAGAACGTGGTGCCTTCGCACCTGAGCGACGTCAATCTGTTTGATTTTAAAGGTATCACCCACGGCTCAGAGGTGGTGGATGGTGGCGATCTGGCGTTTGACCGGGAAGATATCCCCCGGCAGCCCGCCGGCTGGCAGCCGGAAGAAGA
>NZ_GL882866.1:67272-72327 GCF_000195655.1 Klebsiella sp. MS 92-3 | reverse complement strand
CCCCCCCCCCCCCCCCCGCCCCCCCCCGGCCACCCCCACTCTCCTGCCCTTACTTCAGCAGTCGTACGCGGCAGGATTTACCTTTGATCTTGCCATTTTGTAACTGCTTATACGCCTTCTGCGCCATATTCTGGCGGATCGCCACATAGACGTGGGCCGGGTGGACGGTAATTTTGCCGATATCGGCACCATCAAAGCCCATATCCCCGGTCAGGGCTCCCAGCACATCTCCCGGGCGCATTTTCGCCTTTTTCCCGCCGTCGATACACAGCGTCGCCATCTCCGCCGTCAGCGGCGCGATGGTGTTGCCCGTCGGCGCCGGCAGCCAGTTCAGGGAAAGCTGCAGCATGTCGGCCAGAATAGTGGCGCGCTGCGCCTCTTCCGGCGCACAGAAGCTGATGGCCAGCCCTTGTTCACCGGCGCGGGCGGTACGGCCGATGCGGTGAACATGCACCTCCGGATCCCAGGCCAGCTCGAAATTCACCACCAGCGCCAGGGATTTGATGTCCAGACCGCGGGCAGCGACGTCGGTCGCCACCAGAACCCGGACGCTGCCGTTAGCGAAGCGCACCAGCGTCTGATCGCGATCGCGCTGCTCAAGGTCACCATGCAGCGACAAGGCGCTCTGCCCGGCGGCGTTGAGCGCATCGCAGACCGCCTGGCAATCGCGTTTGGTATTGCAGAACACCACGCAGGATGCGGGCTGATGCTGGCTGAGCAGGCGCTGCAGCAGGGCAATCTTACCGTGGCGGGAAACTTCAAAGAACTGCTGCTCAATCGCCGGGAGCGCATCGACAGTGTCGATCTCAATTGTCTGCGGATTGCGCTGCACCCGGCCGCTGATCGCCGCGATTGCCGCCGGCCAGGTAGCAGAAAACAGCAGCGTCTGCCGGTCAGCCGGTGCGAAGCGGATCACCTCATCAATGGCATCGCTAAAGCCCATATCGAGCATGCGGTCCGCTTCGTCCATCACCAGGGTCTGCAGCGCGTCAAGGGAGACCGTTCCCTTCTGCAGATGATCGAGCAGACGGCCCGGGGTGGCGACGATAATATGCGGGGCATGCTGCAGGGAATCTCGCTGGGCGCCAAAGGGCTGCCCGCCGCAGAGCATCAGAATCTTGATGTTCGGCAGGCAGCGCGCCAGGCGGCGCAGCTCGCCGGCGACCTGATCGGCCAGCTCGCGGGTCGGGCACAACACCAGCGACTGGGTCTCGAAGCGCGCCGGATCGATATGCTGCAGCAGACCCAGCCCAAATGCGGCCGTTTTTCCGCTGCCGGTTTTTGCCTGCACGCGCACATCTTTCCCCGCGAGGATCGCCGGCAGGGCGGCGGCCTGAACCGAGGTCATCGACAGATAACCCAGCTCGTTAAGGTTGGCTAATTGGGCGGCAGGTAAAACAGTCAGGGTAGAAAAAGCGGTCACAATGTATTCTCGTATTAAAAGGCAGACAATCTGCAGGCGCGTATCCTCGCAGATCTCCGCGCCTGATGCGACAATTTAATCGGCTCTTCGTCAGGCGGCGGATCGGGCTGGGGCTGCGGACGCGGTCGTGGGTCGGGTAAAGGAGCCGGATCGTTCGGCTCGGGCGAGATAGGGATAGACTGGGCTGTCAGCTCTGAAGCGTAATACATAGAGGCCTCCCGGAGAGTGATACGGGCGTACCCGCAGGCGTCAACGGCCAGAAACCGTCGGGTGTCTTAGTAAGGGTAGAAGCTGGTCCGGAGAGCGCAAAAAAAAAGCCGACTCAACAAAGCCGGCGTCGTACGAATCAATTGTGCTATGCAGTAATTCAAAAAAGGAAGTAAGACAATATGGAGCGCAACGCCCATCGCTTGACGTTGCATTCACCTGCGAGAGAGATATTGCCCTGAATGGGTAGATGGTTTATTGATTTCGCTCAAACATTGCCGGGTTTTCCCGGCACTACAGCCGCTAAAAGGCGATTCTTTACAGCCATTTACTGCGATGTAACCACCACGCAACACCACCGATGACAACGACTAACATCAAGCAGAAAAGGCTAAACCCCAGATGCCAGCTGTTGCCAGGGATCCCGCCGAGGTTGACGCCGAACAGGCCGGTTAAAAAGGTGCTGGGTAGAAACACCATCGCCATCAATGACATGGTATAGGTCCGCCGCGCCAGCGACTCCTGCATAATCTGGGCGATCTCGTCGCTCATGATCGCCGTCCGCGCGATACAGCTGTCGATCTCATCCAGACCGCGCCCCAGCCGCTCGGCAATATCCTGCATTCGCCGCCGCTGATCGTCACTCATCCACGGCAGCCGCTCGCTGGCCAGCCGGGCATAAACGTCGCGCTGCGGCGCCATATAGCGGCGCATCACAATCAGCTGCTTACGCAGCAGCGCGAGAAATCCGCGCGGCGGCACCTGCTGATCGAGCAGGTCGTCTTCCAGGTCGATAATGCGATCGTGCAGTTGTTCGATAAACTCGCTGGCATGATCGGTCAACGCATCGCAGACCTCCACCAACCAGCTGCCGCCGTCCGTCGGGCCATTACCTTCCTTCAGGTCGCCCAGCACATCGTCCAGCGCCAGCACTTTGCGCTGACGAGTGGAGACGATCAGCCGCTCATCCATATACAGGCGCATCGCCACCAGCTGGTCGGGCCGCTCATCGGTACTGCCGTTGATACAGCGCAGGGTGATCAGCGCCCCGTCACCGATCCGCGTCACCCGCGGCCGGGTGCTCTCTCCCGCCAGGGCATCGCGTACGTTATTGGGCAGCAACGGGGTGGCCGCCAGCCAGTCGGCGCTGTCGCTATGGGTATAGTTGAGATGCAGCCAGCAAGGCTTGTCTTTGTCGATAATATCGTCATCGGCGAGCGGCTTAACGCCCCCCTGCCCGTCGAGCACCCACGCGAAGATCGCGTCCGGTATCTGCAACTCCGAGCCTTTAATCGCGTCCACTCAACCTCCGTTAATCCATATCTGCTAAATTACGCGCCTTCTCTATAAGGTACGCGAAAGCGCGCATTCTTGCTTTTAATAACCCGGAAATACAGGCCTAGTCGCTTCATTGAAAAGCGCTTTCGCCCCCGGTCGCGGCGCTCACCTCATTTAACGTTAAAACTTAGTGAAATCAAGTTCTTCACGATTCAACACATACAGAGCGACGTTTTGCCGTTTATTTTGCAACTTCTTGCTGTATTATGCTGTTTATTGCGTTAATTTGCGGAGTCAATGGCCATGCATAAGCTCGCCAGGCAAAAACATATTCTCGACAGGCTTAGCGAAACCGGTCAGCTGAGCATCAGCGAACTGGTTGCAGAGCTGCAGGTGTCGGCCGATACCATTCGCCGCGATCTGAGCGACCTGGAACAACAGGGCGTGCTGCAGAAAAGCCACGGCGGGGCCATCGCCCTTAACGTCCCGGCCATGACGCGCCAGGGCAGAAACGCTCTTCTCACCCAGACCAAGCAGCGCCTGGGTCAGCAGGTCGCCGCGCGCATTCCCTCTGGCTCGACGCTGTTTCTCGACGCCGGAAGCACGCTGTTGGCGGTGGCAGCCCAGCTGAAAGGGCCGTTGACCGTGATCACGGCTTCTCTGGATATCGCTCAGCTGTTCAGCGACCGTGCCGATATCCAGCTGATCCTGCTTGGCGGCCAGTGGGATAGTAAACAACGGCTGTTCGCCGGCAGCGCCACCCTGTCGCTGGTCACCCGCTACCGGGCCGATATCGCCATTCTCGGCGCCTGCGCGCTCCATGCCGGGCTGGGGCTGAGCGCCAGCCAGGAAGCTGATGCCGACGTTAAACGCGCCATGCTGGCCGCCAGCGCCGAGCACTGGCTGGTGGCGGACCATACCAAACTCAACCGCTGCGAACCGTGGCGGGTGGCCGGACTCAGCGACATTCACCATCTTTTTCTTGATCGTCCCTGGGCTGAGCTGGGGGATGATCCCGCCCTCTCTGTACATATTGCTGACGCTTAACAACGTGGAGAACCTGATGAGTAACAACACGATAAATATCGCCCTGATTGGCTACGGATTCGTCGGTAAGACCTTCCACGCGCCGCTTATCCGTTCGGTGCCGGGGCTGAACCTGGCGTTCGTCGCTTCCCGCGATGAAGAGAAGGTCAAACGCGACCTGCCGGACGTCACGGTGATCGCCTCCCCGGAAGCAGCGGTCCAGCATCCGGACGTTGACCTGGTGGTCATCGCCTCCCCTAACGCCACGCACGCCCCGCTGGCCCGCCTGGCGCTGAACGCCGGCAAACATGTGGTGGTGGATAAGCCCTTTACCCTCGATATGCAGGAGGCCCGGGAGCTGATCGCCCTGGCGGAGGAGAAACAGCGTCTGCTCTCCGTCTTCCATAACCGCCGCTGGGACAGCGACTATCTCGGGATCCGTCAGGTGATTGAGCAAGGCACCCTCGGCGCGGTGAAACACTTCGAGTCGCATTTCGACCGCTTCCGCCCGGAAGTCCGCGTGCGCTGGCGCGAGCAGAACGTCCCGGGCAGCGGCTTGTGGTTTGACCTGGGGCCGCACCTGATCGACCAGGCGCTGCAGCTATTTGGTTTGCCGCAGTCGGTGCAAGGTAACATAGCCACCCTGCGCGACGGGGCGGAGATCAACGACTGGGCGCATGTGGTATTAAACTACCCGGCGCATAAAGTGATCCTGCACTGCAGCATGCTGGTCGCGGGCGGCTCGTCGCGCTTCACCGTGCACGGCGATAAAGGTAGCGTTATCAAAGCGCGGGCCGACCAACAGGAGAGCCAGCTGCTGGCGGGCGTGGTACCGGGCAGCGCCGACTGGGGCCAGGATGACGACCCGCTGGTTATCTATGATGCCTCGCTGCAGGCCCACGCGCAGGCTACCCCGCAGGGCGATCAGCGCCAGTACTATATGCTGATCCGCGATGCGCTGAAGGGCCAGATCGCCAATCCGGTGCCGCCGGTGGAAGCGCTGGCGGTGATGGCCGTTCTGGAAGCGGCGGTGCGCTCTGCTGAAAGTGGTATGGTGCAGACCCTGGACCTGTCCGACGACGAGCGCAACACGCTGCGCTAATCTGCCCTGTTCTCCCCCT
>NZ_GL882866.1:66665-67173 GCF_000195655.1 Klebsiella sp. MS 92-3 | reverse complement strand
TTACTCTTTCGGATCTTTGCCAGCAAGCAGGTAACCGCTACTTTTGCGCCACCTTAGAAAAAATCACTATCTATCCGCAGATTAACATTGCTTTATCCTGCTCCATGGTGCAAAGCACCGCTGGAAATTTCAGCCAATTGGGAGGAGGATAGAATGCAGATCGATCGTAATGAGAAAGAGGTTGCTGACGCTGTGGACGCGGCAACCGTACTACCGGACAGGAGAAGCGCATGTATTACACGTTAGGAGATACCACTCTCCATTTTTATCGCTATCAGTGCAAATTTTACGTCGCCCACTGGGAAGGGGGTAACGTGATGAGCGAAAAATTTAAATCGTTTATCGAACAGATCACTGAGAAGACCGGGCTGGATGCGAAACGCGTCGAGACCGCCGCGCGCGATTATTTTACTAACGTGGATTAACAGGCAGTGCTGTTCGTAAGAGACAAGCTGGTGCGGTAGCCGCGCAGGTTAACCCCACCTTTCACCGCCCGGACGCCTCCCGC
>NZ_GL882866.1:57036-66591 GCF_000195655.1 Klebsiella sp. MS 92-3 | reverse complement strand
GGGGGCTTCTCTATTCTGCCAGCATTAAACGGTAGTCAGTTTTGCCAGAATGGCGGCGAAGGCGTCATTAACCTTATCGCCGGCGAGCAGTTTTTTACGCAACGTGAAGCTTCTGCCGCTGGAACGGATCAGCAGTCGGACTTTCGCATCATTATTGCTGCGTTCAACTACGGCAACATCCCGCAAGGGAATAACGTAGGTATCGGCATAGAGCCCCGGCGTAAATATCATCGACTCGCCGCTCACGCCAATCACCACCCGATTTTGCAGACGATAGCCATTGCACAGCGCAACAATACCGGCGGCAATAAATACTCCGCCTATACCCATGCCAATCATTAAAATAATGATCCCGGCGATGAGCGCCAGCGCCCCTTGGGGATAAAAGCCTGAGGCATTAAAGGTTAATAGCTGCTGGTTATCAGCCTCGCCCACTGCCGTGGTTGATCGCCAGGGCGTAAATCCGGCGTTAATCCGCGTTTGCAAGCTGAACAGACTACCCACCAGAAAGATCACGCTGGCGGGCACCATCACGATACCGCCAACAAACGCCAGGACGATGGCCAGATAAGGGTAGCGGCCTGACAGCATTATGCTGATCGCCTGAACCACCACGGCAATAAACAGGGCCAGCACCAGCCAGGACCATACGCCGTCCGCCCGACTATGGAAGTTCAGCTGTCCTTCATCAAGTAATAAATTTCGCGCGACAAAACAGATAATAATATTGACGAACAGGCCAATCCAGGCCAGCTTGTGCACATGCTTCATTTTATACTCCATTATGTATTTTGCTATTCCATTATCAGACATTATTAAATAAAATCGAATGCCGCCCGGATAGTAGCAAAGCCGTTGGCAAGATCAATCAAAAAGCGCGCGGTCTCCTCACATTCTAATTTATATTCAGCGTGATATTGTTAGTTATCATTTATCGTAATTATATAAACCATCCTATATATTGGCGCTATATATTTTCAGCGCAATAATATCGCCCTGCCGCCAGGTAGGGCGTCGCAGATTAACGCTCCTCAAGCGCCGCCACCGGCCCCGGCGCGCTTTTCCTGCGCAGCAGATAGCCTGCAGCAAGGATCAACAGCCATACCGGGATCAGGCAGACGGAGATGCGGATGTCCGGGGTCAGATACATCACCCCGAGGATCGCGGCGAGAAACAGCAGACACAGCCAGTTTGTCAGGGGATAGGCGAAACTCTGGAAAGCCGTTACCTTCCCCGCCCGCTGCATGGCGCGGCGGAACTTAAGATGAGTGATGCAGATCATCGCCCAGTTGATGACCAGGGCGGCCACCACCAGGGCCATCAGCAGGGCAAAGGCTTTCCCGGGCATCACATAGTTAATCACCACGCAAAGCGCCGTGGCGACGGCGGATACCGCCAGGGCGGTCAATGGGATCCCGCGGTGGTTCACCCGCAGCAGCGCACGCGGGGCGTTGCCCTGCTGAGCCAGGCCGAACAGCATCCGGCTGTTGCAGTAGACGCAGCTGTTGTAGACCGACAGCGCGGCGGTGAGCACCACCAGATTGAGGGCGTTGGCCACAATATTGCTGTCAATGGCGTGAAAGATCAGCACAAAGGGGCTTCCCCCTTCCACGACGTTCCGCCACGGGTAGAGTGACAGCAGGACCGCCAGCGACCCCACGTAAAACAGCAGAATACGGTAGATCACCTGGTTGGTGGCTTTGGGAATGGTTTTATGCGGTTCGTCGGCTTCCGCCGCGGTGATCCCCACCAGCTCAAGCCCGCCGAAGGAGAACATGATCACCGCCATGGCCATCACCAAGCCCGTGATGCCGTTAGGGAAAAATCCCCCGTCCTGCCACAGGTTGGCCACCGTCGCCGCCGGGCCGCCGTGACCGCTAAATAACAGATAGCAGCCAAAGGCGATCATGCTGATGATGGCGGCCACTTTGACAATCGAGAACCAGAACTCCAGCTCGCCATACACTTTGACGTGCGTCAGGTTGATGGCGTTGATCACCACGAAGAAGATCGCCGCCGATAGCCAGGTGGGTACCTCCGGCCACCAGTACTGAATATAGATCCCCACCGCCGTCAGCTCCGCCATGCTTACCAGCACGTACAACACCCAGTAATTCCAGCCGGACATAAACCCGGCGAAGGGCCCCCAGTAGCGGTTGGCGAAATGGCTGAACGACCCCGCCACCGGCTCCTCTACCACCATTTCGCCAAGCTGACGCATGATAAAGAAAGCGATTACCCCGGCGATGGCGTACCCCAGCAGGACCGACGGGCCTGCCATACGGATCGTTTGCGCGATACCTAAAAACAGTCCGGTGCCGACCGCCCCCCCGAGGGCGATCAACTGGATGTGGCGGTTTTTTAACCCGCGTTTTAACTGATGCTCTTGCTGCGTTGTCATCTCTGACCTGCCCCTGTCTGTAAAAAGTCACGTTCGCCGGTAGCAACTTTCAGGCCAGCGGAGCGTCTTGCAGCGTCAGACAAAAATTAATTAATTGAAATATATTCAAATATTCTTTTCAAATCAGTTCCGGTAGCTGGTCATGTCGGCGCCGACCTGGCGCATCACACGCGAAAACTGGCCAGATAACGCACAGATCATGAGAAAAAGAGCGGATTGATGCATAAACCTGACCCGTTTTGGTGCATCCGGTTTGCCGCCGTCCGCTCAGGCTTCACGCCAGGCAAAAAACTGTTAGGCTAGTAGCCACTTTTACGTTCCGCTAGTGGCCACTATGTACAACATCGACGACTATGATCTGAAAATACTTACCCTGCTGCAGGCCAATGGCCGTTTAACCAATCAGGAGCTGAGCGAGCTTATCGGCCTGTCCGCTTCCCAGTGTTCGCGCCGCCGTATCGCCCTTGAACAGGCACAGCTTATCCTCGGCTACCATGCGCGTCTGGCGCCGGATGCAGCCGGGCAGGAGATGCTTGGCCTGATTGAGGTGCGTCTGCTGAATCACACCCCGCAATGCGTGGAGAGCTTTCATCAGATGCTCAGTGAAGTGGACGCCATTCTGGACGCCTGGAAAACCACCGGCGACGCCGATTATCTGCTGCGGGTAACGGTCCCGGACCTGCCCGGTCTGAGCCATTTGATCAGCCATATTCTGGCGCAAAACAAAGGGGTGGCCCATCTGAAAACCGCCGTCGTGCTCAACCGCCTTAAAGAGAACGGCCAGCTGATGCCGGGCACGACCCCGCTGCGCTGAACCGGGGCACAGTGCCCTGCGCTGGTGCAGACGCGGGGCCAGACAATGCGCGACAAGCGGCAAGTTCGCACAATTCACGCATTCGGAAACCATAAACCGCACGACCCGTGCAATTTTCTCTTCCTGTCAGAACAACAGGTTAGGCTAAACCACGGCTATTTTTTCCGCAAACGCTCGGCAGGGCACGCTCCTCTGGTGCGATTTTTGCAAACAAGAGCTTATCCTTGTTAACGAAAAGATAGTGCTTATTTATGGATAATATCCTTTCCCCTGAAAAACTGACCCACACCTGGCTGGAGGATACCCTGGCGCTGCTGTTCGGCACGCTGATGATCTCCTTTGGCATTATTTTATTTCGCCAGGCCGGTGCCCTGACCGGCGGAACGGCAGGTATGGCCTTTCTGATCCACTATGCCACCCCCCTGCCGTTTGGCGTGGTCTTCTTCGTCATTAACCTGCCATTCTACTGGCTCTCTGTCCGGCGGATGGGCGCCGCCTTCACGCTGAAAACCTTCTGCGCGGTCGGACTGGTGTCCCTGTTCTCTGACCTGCACGGTTACTTTATCCATGTCGATCGCCTGAATCCCTATTACGCCACCCTCTTCGGCAACATCATGGTCGGCATCGGCTTTGTGGTGCTGTTTCGCCATAAAGCGAGCCTCGGCGGCGTTAATATTCTGGCCCTCTATCTGCAGGACAAAAGCGGCATCCGCGCCGGTAAATTCCAGATGGTGGTTGACGCCTGCATCGTCACCGCCTCGCTGTGGGTAGTGAGCTTGCCGATGCTGCTGGTCTCTATCCTCGGCGCCGTGATTTTGAATTCGATTATCGCCATGAACCACCGTCCCGGACGCTACGCGGTGTAATGGCTTCACCTTTGACGGTCATTTCAGGAGTAACCACTGTGTTTCAGAACGTTGACGCCTATGCGGGCGATCCTATCCTGTCGCTGATGGAAGCCTTTCAACAGGATCCCCGGGCAGACAAAGTTAACCTCAGCATCGGGCTGTACTATAACGAGCAGGCCATTATTCCCCAGCTGGAGGCGGTCCGTCAGGCCGCTGACCGGCTGCAGAGTCAGCAGCAAAAGGCCAGCCTTTATCTGCCGATGGAGGGGCTGGCGCCCTATCGCCGCGCGGTCCAGACCCTGCAGTTTGGCGACAATCATCCGGCGTTGCGTGCCGGACGCATCGCCACCATCCAGACACTGGGGGGCTCCGGCGCGCTAAAGGTGGGCGCTGATTTCCTCAAGCGCTACTTCCCCGACTCCGCGGTCTGGGTCAGCGATCCAACCTGGGAGAACCACGTTGCCATCTTTGCCGGCGCCGGCTTTGAGGTACATACCTATCCCTGGTTCGACAGCGCCACCCGCGGGGTGAATTTCCCCGCTATGCTCGCCGCCCTCCAGCAGCTGCCGCCGCGCAGCATTGTGCTGCTTCACCCTTGCTGCCATAACCCGACGGGGGCCGATCTCACCCGCGAGCAGTGGGATCGCGTGATTGAGGTGCTGATCGGCAGGGAGCTGATCCCATTCCTTGATATCGCCTACCAGGGCTTCGGCCGCGGGCTGGACGAGGATGCCTATGCCATTCGCGCCATCGCCAGCGCCGGGCTGACGGCGCTGGTCAGCAACTCGTTTTCCAAGATATTTTCGCTGTATGGCGAGCGGGTTGGCGGCCTGTCAGTGGTCTGTGACAATGCCGATATCGCCGGGCGCGTGCTGGGCCAGCTGAAAGCCACCGTGCGGCGCAACTACTCCAGCCCGCCGGGGTTTGGCGCCCAGGTGGTGTCGCAGGTGCTCAACGATCCCGAGCTGAATGCCCTGTGGCAGGAAGAAGTGGAGGCCATGCGCACCCGCATCAGCGCCATGCGCGTCGCGCTGGTGAAGGCCCTGCAGGCAGCCCTGCCGGCGGGGGATTTTTCCTATCTGCTGACCCAGCGCGGCATGTTCAGTTACACCGGCTTTAGCGCCGATCAGGTAGACGTTCTGCGTCAAGAGCATGGCATCTATCTGATCGCCAGCGGTCGGGTCTGCGTGGCCGGGCTCAACCACGGCAATATTGCGCGGGTAGCCAGCGCCTTCGCCGCGGTCTGCGCACGCTAGCCGGGTCAACCCCGGCGCGGTAGAGCGATTAATCGCGACGCAGCCGGCGAGCCAGGCGGGTCCCCAGCGTCTGAATAAGCTGGACAATAACAATCAGCACCAGGGCGGTAGTGAGGGTGGCGAAAGCGTCGAAGCGCTGATAGCCATAGGTAATAGCCAGATCCCCGATTCCCCCGCCGCCCACTGTACCCGCCATGGCTGTGGCGCCGAGCAGACCGATGGTCGCCGTGGTGAGGGCCAGAATCAGCGATGCCGCCGCCTCCGGCAGCATAAAGTGCCAGACAGTCTGCAGCGGGGTTGCGCCCATGGCGTCCGCGGCCTCGAGGATCCCCTCATCCACCTCCAGCAACGAGCTCTCCACTAGTCGGGCAATATAGGGGGCGACAAAGACGATCAGCGGCACGATGGCTCCCGCGGTGCCGATAGTGGTGCCCACCAGCAGTCTGGTAAAGGGCAGGATCACAATCAGCAAAATGATAAACGGCAGCGAACGCAGCACATTAATCAGCGGATTCAGCGCCTGATGCACCACCGGGTTGGCCACGATGCCGCCGGGACGGCAAACCACCAGCACAATCCCTAACGGTACGCCGATCAGCGCGCCAAAGCCCAGCGAGACGGCGACCATAATCAGCGTGTCATGCAGCGCCAGCAGAAACTGATCCCCGGTAATGGCGGTATCAATAAGATCAAACATGGGTGATTTTCACTCCTGCATCGACCAGATGGGTGATGGCGCGTTCGGTTTCGTCAGGCTCGCCGAGGAGCTGCACAATCATAAATCCCAGAATCCGGCCCTGAACTTCAGACATGCTGGCAAACAGGATATTCACCTCGACAGCATACTCGCGGATCAGGTGGTTAATAATCGGCTGCTGCGCCGTCGCGCCGACAAATTCGAGGCGTAAAGCCCGGGCGCCGTTATCGCGCTGCAGGAACGACGCCACCCGCTGCGGCAGGCGGTCGTGCACCACCGACTGCACGAAACTGGCAGTGACCGGATGCTGCGGCTGAGCAAAGAGATCAAAAACCGCCCCCTGTTCAACGATACGGCCCGCCTGCATCACCGCCACCTTGTGACAGATTTTCTGGATCACCGACATCTCATGGGTGATCAGTACGATGGTGATGCCATACCGACGATTAATCTCCTGCAAAAGCAGTAAGATCTGCACCGTAGTGTGGGGGTCGAGCGCCGAGGTGGCTTCATCGCACAGAAGGACCGACGGGTTGGTGGCCAGCGCCCGGGCAATACCGACCCGCTGCTTTTGTCCGCCCGACAGCTCATTAGGGTAGCTGTGGATTTTGTCGCTCAGATCGACGAACGCCAGCAGTTCCGCCACCCGCGCCTGGATAAAGGCCTTGTCGCGCCCCTGTAAAATAAGCGGGATGGCGATGTTATGAAAAACGGTTTTCGAATTCAGCAGATTAAAATTCTGAAAGATCATGCCGATATCTTTTTTGATGGCCTGCAGGCGCTGGCCGCTGCAGTCCTGTAGCGGCTCGCCGTTTAACAGTACCTCGCCCTCGCCAGGTGTTTCCAGACGATTAATCAGCCGTAATAAGGTGCTTTTTCCTGCCCCGCTGTAGCCAATAATGCCAAAAATATCGCCTCGCTCAATGCTGAGATTAATATCCTGCAAGGCCAGAACCGGATGTCCTTTCCTGGAAAAGCTTTTACTGACGTGGCGAAATTCTATCATCGCGTTATTCATTTTAAATAGTCAGGCAGCAGGTAACCATCATACTGCGGATGGCTGAGAATATATTTTTTGAACTCGGCCGAGTGGTAGCCATCGATAATATCTTTGGCAAACTGCGCCTTCTGATTTTTACCGGCGACGGTCACGACATTAATAAAATGGCTGGTGGCTGCTTCCAGCTTTAAGGCCGAGGTCAGGGACATACCGCTGGAGACGGCAAAATTGCCCTGAATCAGGCCATAGTCGACGTCCGGCAGAGCGCGAACCTGCTGGGCATTATCCATCTCTTTTAGGACAATTTTGTAAGGATTATCTACGATGTTACGCTGCGAAAAAGTGGCCGGATCGCTGTCTGGTTTAATTTTCACCCAGCCAAGGCTCTCCAGCACCAGTACCGCGCGATATTCATTTGACGGCTGGTTTGGTACCGACACGACGGTGCCCGCCGCCGGGGTCCCCAGGGTGGTCAGTTTCCCACCATACAGCCCCATCGGCGGCGTGGGGACCTGCACAATGCCCACGTTATCGATCCCCAGCCGCTCATTAATTGCTTTCAGATATACCGGATGCTGCATAATATTCGCTTCGATATCGCCGCGGGCTACCGCGTCATTCACCTGAATACCGTCGCTGAAATCCTTATATTCGATTTTATACCCTTTACTCAATAAATAGGGCGCGACGCCTTTCTCAAATTGTTCTTTATACGGCCCGGGGTTAAAGCCGACGCGGATAAGATGAGCGTCGGCGGCGGCATAAAAAGAGGTGGCCGACAACAGGGCGAGAGCGATCCCGCGCGCAACTGACTTGTTCATAAGGTATTTTCCTGGAGGGTTGGCGATATTGAACGATTAAATCACAGCCGACTGTGGGTTGTAAGCCAGAACGCCGAATTTCCTTTTGCTAATTCCTCATTAACTTTTGCTATACCGACATATCTTAAAAACAAGAATCTTTTGCGTATATTGTTATTTAGCCAGCCGCTATAAATCCCTTAAAGATGGTTAATTATTCGTGATTTAAACCGGGAGTGTTATGCCTGATTTTACTGCTTCGCCGCTGGTGGACGCCCTGGAAGAGAATCTGTTCAGCCTGCTGGAAAAACTGGCCGCGGAGGTCAACACCGAAGCGCTACCGCTGATCGATCTTTCCAGCGGCAGTCCGGATCAACCCACCCCGCCGGAAGTGATCGACTCGCTGCAGAGCGCTATTCATCGTCGTGAAAACCATGGCTACCCGTCGTTCTGGGGCAAACCACAGGTCCGCGAGGCGATCGCCCGGTTCTATCGCCGGCAGTATGATGTGGAACTCGATCCGCACAGCGAAGTCGCCGTGTTTCAGGGGTCGCATATCGGTATAGGCGGCATCCCGCGGGCGCTACTCAGCCCCGGGCAATACCTCATCTCCACCGATCCCTGCTATCCGATTTACCGCTCGGCGGCGCTGCAGTCCCAGGCGGCGTTTTATGGCCTGCCGCTCAGGGCGGAGAACCATTTCCTGCCGGATTTTAACGATCTTCCCCGGGAAGTCGCTGACAAGGCCGGGCTGGTGGTGCTTAACTATCCGCATAATCCAACCGGCGCCCTCGCCACGCCGGCGCTGTTCGCCAGCGCGCTGCAGTTTGCTCGTCGTCACCAGGTGCCGATCCTCCATGATTTTGCCTATGCGGCCATCGGCAGCGCGGCCAGCGATGCGCCGCTGAGCCTCTTCTCCCAGCCCGACGCGAAAGCATGGGGAGTGGAAACCTATACTTTTTCCAAGACCTTTAATATGGCCGGCTGGCGCTTCGGCTTCGCGGTCGGCAACGCCTCGATTATCCGGGCGTTTAAAAAGCTGCACACCCATAGCTACAGCACGGTGTTTGGCGCGATTCAGGATGCGGCGATCGCCGCGCTCAACCTGCCGGCCGAACGGATTGCGCAGCTAACGGCGGTCTATCATCAACGTCGGGAGTGGGTTCTGCGTCGACTAGCCGCGCTGCGCTGGCCGGCGCGTGACGCACAAGGCACTTTCTTCCTCTGGCTCGGCGTGCCGCCCGGCTACCGTTCGCAGGAGTTTGCCCGTCTGCTGCTGCAGGAAGCGCATATTCTGGTGGCGCCGGGCACGGGTTTTGGCGCAGGGGGGGAAGGATTTATTCGCATCAGCCTGACCGCAGGGGACGAGGCGCTGAGCAACGCGCTGGACCGTCTTGCCCGGCTGGCGCTGTTTTAGCCCGCCGCCGGGAGAAGCAAAAACGCAACCCTGGCCGTCGGGGATTACCCGGCTGACGAGTCCATCACCGACAGCACGATTTTGCCCTCAAGATGCCCCTGCGCTGCTCGCTCATGCGCCATCTGCGCCTGCGCAAGGGGGAAAACGCTGTCAATTGCAACCCGGATGACCCCGGCGTCCAGCAGGTCGGCAAGCCGGGCGAGCTGCGCGCCGCTGGAGCGTACCTGGGTGGTGGAGACCGTCACTCCGCGCTGTCGCGCCTCTTCCGCCCCGGCAAAGCCGAGCGGAAAGATCGGGTACAGCGCGCCGCCGGGGCGCAGGG
>NZ_GL882866.1:56789-56960 GCF_000195655.1 Klebsiella sp. MS 92-3 | reverse complement strand
AAAACGGCCGCTGGCCGGCCCGCCCGGCGCCTCAATGACCAGGTCCAGGTCACGCACCGTCTCCTCCACTGCGGTGGTTGTATAGTCGATAACGCTATCGGCGCCGAGCTGACGTAAAAAGGCTTCATGGCGGCCCGCGGCGGCGGCAATCACCTCGGCGCCCCGCCCCCT
>NZ_GL882866.1:55426-56686 GCF_000195655.1 Klebsiella sp. MS 92-3 | reverse complement strand
CCCCCCCCCCCCCCCCCCCCTGCCACTTTGCCAGCTGCACGGCGAAATGACCGACTCCCCCTGCCGCACCGTTGACCAGGACGCGTTTACCCGCCAGCGGCACCGGCCGATGCGGCCCCGGCTGCAGCGGATTCGCCACCTCATGCCCGGGATCGATCATGAACTGCCAGGCGGTGAGGAGCGACATCGGCACCGCGGCGGCCTGCTGATGGCTCAGGGTTAGGGGTTTGCGAGCGAGGTCGCTGACCGGCACGCTAACGTACTCGGCGTAAGCGCGGCTGCCCCCTGCCGCCCCTTCGGGAAAACGCGCCATAGCATACACTTCGTCGCCGACCGCCACCTCCCGGACGTCATCCGCCCGCGCCACCACCACCCCGGAGAGATCGGTCCCGAGGATCAAGGGAAAGCGGACCTCGGGCCGCCACTCCGGGGGCAGCTGTTGATAGCCATCGCGCAGATAGCTGTCCGGCGGGTTCACGCCCACCGCGTGCACCTGTACCAGTACTTCACCGGCCTGCAGGACCGGCATGGGCGCATCCTCATAGCTCAGGACTTCCGGCCCGCCAAAGGCGTGCTGTTGAACGGCCTTCATCATCTGCGTCGACATCGCTTTCTCCTCATATGGAAATGCGTTATATTTAACGGAGCACCGCTCCGAATATATGGAGCAGTGCTCCGATTGTCAAGGAACGCCAATGAGAGCTGATGCCAGAAAAAATTATGACCTGTTGATCGAGGTGGCCCGGGACGTCTTTGTGGAGCAAGGCGCTGAGGCCTCGCTGCGCGATATCGCCCGCCGGGCGGGCGTCGGAATGGGAACCCTCTACCGCCACTTTCCCAACCGCGACAGCCTGCTGGAAGCCCTGCTCCGCAGCCGCTTTGCGGCGCTAACCGCCCGGGCTGAGTCGCTTCTGCTCGCCGCCGATCCTGCCGCGGCGCTGCTGGAGTGGCTGGCCGAGAGCGTGGCGTTTACCCATCAGCATCGCGGGATCATCGCCCCGCTGATGAGCGCCATCGACGATCCTGAGTCCGCCCTGCACAGCGCCTGCGTTGCCCTGCGCGCCGCCGGTACGTCGCTGCTGACCCGCGCGCAGCAGGCCGGGCTGGCACGGCCAGATCTCAGCGGAGAGGAGCTGTTCGATCTGATCGCCGCGCTTGCCTGGCTGCGGGAGCAACCGTCCCATGCCCCGCGCGCAGAGCGGATTTTAGCGGTGCTGGCCGACGCGATCCTGACTGCCGGCTAGCGGCGGGCCGGGCCCC
>NZ_GL882866.1:52031-55329 GCF_000195655.1 Klebsiella sp. MS 92-3 | reverse complement strand
GGGGGGGGGGGGCGGGGGGGGGGGGGGGCCCGGGCCCGGGACAGCGCGCCTGGCGCTAACGAAACGCCCGCCTTTAACGATCAAACGCCCAGCTGGCCGCGCTGGTCAGCGCCCGCTCGAAGGCGGGACGGCCGGGGCCGGCCAGCCAGCCGGCGAAGGTGTGCAGCTGCGGGTGCAGCTGGCGCATGGCGTCGAGGTCGGCGTGCCCCGCCAGCCGCCCGTCGTCCACCAGCCCGGTCAGCTTGTGCAGAAAAGGACTGGCGGCCAGCACCTCGTCGGAAAATCGCGAATAGGGGATCGGCCGTCCCGCCGCCGTGGAGAATAACCCCTCCAGCTGACGACCGGTCACGCTGTCGCTGGCGATCTCGAACGTCTTGCCGGCAAACCGCGCCGGCGTGGCAAAAACCGCCGCGACAAGATGGCCGATATCCTCCACCGCCAGCACCTGCATTCTCCCCTCCGGCAGCATAAAAAATTGAAAACGACCTTCATCAAGGCCAAAACCAGGCATCACCAGCAGCTCCATAAAGGTGGCGGGCCGCACGATGGTCGCCGCCAGCGGCAGGCGGCGAATATGCCGTTCAATTTCCGCTTTGGTGTCATAATGCGCTACGCCGGTCGGCGTCTCTCCCGTCGCGCTGCCGGAGCTGTACACCAGATGCTTCACCGCGCACTCGACGGCGAGATCGGCGATGGTTATCCCGTAGCGTACCTCCTGCTCATCGGTCACCGTCCCTCCCGGCGAACTGGGCTGGACGCTGAAGACGCCGTCGACCCCGGCCATCGCCGACCGCATTGCCGCCCGGTCTTCAAAGGTTCCCACGACCAGCTCGGCTCCCCGCGCCGCCAGCGCAGCGGCCCCGGCGGAGAAAGGATCCCTGACCAGCGCCCGAACCCGCCAGCCGCGGTGCAGCAGCGCCCGCGCCACCGAGCCGCCCTGCTGACCGGTGGCGCCAAAAACCAACACGCTTTGCGCATTATTCATCACTCTTCTCCCTTATCTGCAGCCTGTTTCCCGGCCTCTCGCCAGCGATAGTCACCTTGCTTATCCTTCTCCAGCCAGCCGCAGGAAGGCCCGGCAAAATGCCCGGTGAACCATTGAGCATGATGGCTTGCCCCCCACGCCATCATCTCCCGTCGCGAGACTTCCGCCTGCCGGGGATCGCCGCAGAACGCTGAATTCCACTGCGGATGGGCAAACTGGATCGGGGAATGCAGAAGATCGCCGGAGAAACAGGCGTAGTCATCTCCGGCGGCGAGGACCAGCGCGGCATGGTCCGGACTGTGGCCGGGGGTGGGAATAAAGTCGATCCGTCCGCCGACCCGCGGCCGGGTCGCCACATCGACGGTCTCCAGCTGGCCGGCCTCAATCACCGGCAGCAGGCTGTCAAGCCACAGCGCCCGGTAGCGTTCGCTGTTTTTCACCCGCGACAGCTCTTTTGCCGAGCACAGATAGCGGGCGTTGGGAAACAGCGGCACCCAGCGATCGTCCTGCCAGACGGTATTCCATCCGACATGGTCGGTATGCAGGTGAGTCAGTAGCACCAGGGTCACGTCCTCCGGGTTCACTCCCGCGGCGCGGAGATTCTCCAGATACGGCGTGCTAAGTTGATGATAGAGCGGATTGCCGCCGCGCTCCCGACCATTGCCGGTGGCGGTATCGATAACAATCAGATCGTAGGGGGTCTGCACCACCCAGCTGTGGATTGACAGCGCAATCGGCTGAATAACGGCCTCCGCCTCCGCTACCGGGAACGCCTCTGGATAGAGCGCTGCCGGCAGCAGGGAAATCTCGCGCTCCGGCACTTTGAAAATCAGGCTATCGCCTGTCTGGTAAGTTTGCATCACTCCCTCCGCGCGCATTGCGCTGGTTGATTTATCGGGGTGATATTCACTATGCTGCCGGGATAACCCACATTCAAATTGATTATCATAATGAACAAAATCATTGAAAATGATTTTAGTCGTATCGATCTGAATCTGTTGACAGTCTTGATGGTGCTGTACCGCGAAGGGAGCGTCACCCGTACCGCAGAGGTGCTGCATCTTGGCCAGCCGGCTATCAGCGGGGCGCTGAAACGGCTGCGCGAGATGTTTGACGACCCGCTGTTCGTCCGCAGCGCCAGAGGCATGCTGCCGACGCCGCGGGCGCAAGCGCTGATGACCGACCTGCAGCCGCTGATGGAAAACCTGCATTCGGCGATGTTTGGCGCCGCAGAGTTCGTCCCGGCGCGCGCGCAGCAGCTTTTTCGCATCGGCCTCAGCGACTGGAGCGAACACTGGCTGATGCCCCCGCTGTTACCCGGGCTGATGCAGGAGGCGCCCGGAGTGTCACTGCAGTCGATAGCCGCCGACCCCTTCCAGGTTCGCCAGTTGCTGGAGGAGGAGCGCATTGATGTCGCGGTGTCTGTCAACAAACAGAGCCGTGGGGAGATCGTCAGCGAGCCGGTGATGTCCATGGGAGTCACCACCCTGTGGTCGCCGCAGCAGATCCCCTGCCGCGGTCCGCTGTCGGTGAGCGACTTTGTCGCCTGGGAACATGTGATGGTGGCCTATCGCGAAACCGGCCACGGTGAAATTGACCGCCAGCTCGCCAGCCAGGGGCTCGCGCGGCGCGTGCGCTTTGCCACGCAGAATTTCTCCACCTTTCCCCTGCTGCTGACCACCCTGCCGCTGTTCGCCACCGTCCCGCAGGGGCTGGCGCAGCGCTGGCAGGCGCAGTATGCGCTGCGCGCGGACGCTCCGCCGGTAGCGTATCCGGAATTTACGCTGTGCATTTTGCGGCACAAACGGCGGGCGCAGGATCCGGCGCTGAACTGGCTGGTGACGAAGTTAAAACAGGCCATGCGCGGCCAATAACCGGGCCGATGCCCCGGCATCAGGCCTCGCTGTGCGGGGGTTGCAGCACACGCCTGCTCCAGTCATAAAACGCGCGCACCGCCGGCGGCAGATAGCGGTTTTGCGGATAGACCAGCGACAAGGGAAGATCAGAAGCGGCCTGCTCCAGACAGGCGACCAGCGCCCCGCTCTGCAGATAAGGTTGCGCCAGATAGCTGGCGACGCGGATCAGGCCCAGCCCCTGAATGCCGGCCTGAATGTAGGCATCGGTATCGTCGACCACCAGCGTCTCCCGCATGCGGATCGCGCAGTCGCCTTCATCGAGGGAGAAAAGCCAGTCGATGGTCCGCCCGGTACGGTGATTCAGGTAGCCCACCGCCCGATGCTGGTGCAGTTCGTCGATGCTCTGCGGCCCGGCGGGGGGGGGGGGGCCGGGCGGGGGGGGGGGGGGGGGGGGGGG
>NZ_GL882866.1:45511-51935 GCF_000195655.1 Klebsiella sp. MS 92-3 | reverse complement strand
GGCCGGCGAGGCGAGGACCATCCAGCGGTAGCGGGCCAGAGGACGCGCCACCAGGGTGGTGGAATCTTCGATCCGCCCGGTACGGATCACGCAGTCGAATCCCTCCTGAATAATATCTTCCACGTTGTCGCTTGAGCAGAGGATCAGCTCCAGATCGGGATACTGCTGCAAAAACTCGCCGATCCTCGGCAGAATGCAGTGGCGGGCAAGGGATTGCGGCATCCCTACCTTGAACCGCCCGGCGGGCTGAGCCGAGCGCCCGGGAAAGGAGGCTTCCATCGCCGCCATCTCGGCCAGCAGCCTTTTACACTCCTCATAATACCGGCGACCCTCCGCCGTCACGCTGAGCTTGCGGGTGGTGCGCTGGAGAAGCTGCGCCCCGAGCCAGGCTTCCAGCTCCTTCACCACCCGCGATACCGTGGAGCGCGGCTGCCCGAGCACCTCCGCCGCGCGGGCGAAGCTGTGGGCATCCACGACCGCAACATAGACCTGCATGGCATCCAGTTTGTCCATTTCGTTACCCCCCCGGCGCTCATTATCCCATTATTACGAACAGTCTAACCCGAAACGCTGTACTTATCGAATGACGACCGTCCCCCTACACTGAGCCTGTATCCCGTCAACACAAGGCTTAACTGAGCAAGGAGTTAAAATGAAAACTGATAATTTTAATCATGCGGAAAAGGTATTGGTGCTGGGAGCGGGACAACTGGGCGCCGCCGTTCTTGATGCGCTGGTGCCTGCGGTAATCGAGCGCCAGGGCACGGTCTCGGTCATCGTCTCGCCGGCGGCCTGGGATGAAGCCGGCCAGCTGCGGTCGTCAAACCATCAGGCGCTGGCCGACGCCGGAGCCACCTTCCTCGCCGTCGACATCGCCGGTAGCGCCATGGAGACGCTGGCCGATCAGTTTCGCGGATTCACCACCGTGATTAACTGCATGGGGTTTGTCGCCGGTCCGGGGACACAGCTGAAAATTACCCGCGCGGTGCTGGCGGCCGGGGTACCCCGCTATTTTCCCTGGCAGTTTGGCGTCAATTACGATGTGGTAGGCAAAGGCAGCGGTCAGCCGGTCTGGGACGAGCAGTACGATGTCCGGACCCTGCTGCGCGCGCAGCGGGCCACGGAGTGGGTCATTGTCTCCACCGGGATGTTTACCAGCTTTCTCTTCGAACCAGACTTCGATGTAGTGAATTTATCCAACCGAACCCTTCACGCCCTTGGCAGCTGGGATACCCAGGTGACCGTCACCTCACCGGCGGATATTGGCCGCCTGACCACGGCGATTTATCTGCATCAGCCGCGGATCGTCAACGAGGTGGTGTTTGTTGCCGGCGAAACGACCTCTTACCGGCAGTTGGCGGATACCGTCGAGCGCGTAACGCAGCAGACGTTCAGCAAAGCCGTCCACACCCTGCCCGCCCTGCTGGAGCAGCTGCGGACAAACCCGGATGACGCCATGCTGCGCTATCGCGCCGCCTTCGCCCGGGGGGATGGCGTGTGGTGGCCGATGGGCGACACCTGGAATGCCCGCCACCAGCTGCCGACCCAGGACATTGCCGGCTGGCTGCAGACCGCGCGCTGATTTTCTCTCACAGGACAGAATGACGATGAACAAGTTAATTCCACTGATCGTATTGAGTTGTCTGCTGCCCCTGGCGGCAAATGCCAGAACCATCACCGCCACCGGCGATACCCTGGACCATGCGGAGAGCAAAATCCGCCAGCAGGCCGCCCGCGAGGGCGCGACTACCTATCGCATCACTGAAGCGCGAATGGGCAACAAAGTGCATATCACGGCGAAAATCGCGGACTAAAGCACCGGCGTCAGGCTCAGGGATGAGCTGCCGGCAGCCCGCGCGCCAGGTCAGGCGCTCATTTTTTCCCGTCGACGATCGCGGCCCGGCGGCGCGCCATACAGGCGAGCGTATTCCCGGGTGAACTGCGACACGCTGATATAGCCCACCTCCCCGGCAGCCTGCGCAATACTCATCCCTTCCGCCAGCATCAGGCGGCGGGCGTGGATCAGGCGCAACTGCTTCTGAAACTGCAGCGGCGACAGCGTGGTCATGGCGCGGAAATGACGGTGAAAGACAGAGACGCTCATCCCGGCGGCGTCGGCCAGCGCGTCGACGCTGACTGGCTGCATAAAATCCCGGCGCAGCATCGCCACCGCCCGACGGATCCGCGCCGAATGGCTGTCTACGGCGCCCAGCGCCCGGATGGCCGGCCCATGGACACTCTGCAACAGCCAGTAATGTAGCTCCCGCCGCAGACCTTCCCCCAGCACCGCCAGCGCCCCCGGTTGATCAAACAGCCTTGCCAGCCGGTAAGCGGCATCCGTCACATCGGCGTTCATCGGTTCGATACCAACGCGGGGCGCCTCATCCGGCCCTGACGGCCCGGCCTCCTGCAGCTCGCGCAGGATAGCCAGGTCCAGCTCCAGCACCAGCGCGTAATAGGGAAAACGCTGACTGGCCTCGGTGATCTGGCTGGTAGTGGGAACATCCGCGGCAATCACCATCGCCTCGCCCGGACCATAGTCAAAGCTTGCCAGGCCGGTGGTCACGCTCTTACGCCCCTGGAGCAGCATGGCCACCAGCGGCCTGGCGATAGCCGCCTGCAGGTCACCAGGATGCAGGGCCCGCACCAGAGTAATACCGGGAACCGGGGTAACTGCCACCCCGCTGCTATCGACATGAGCATCGGCAAACCGGCGGCAGAGATCGAACAGAGCGTCGCGCATAAGATCCTTTCAGGCAAGTTTTAAAGCCTGAGTATGCGCTATTTCCCGGCAAAAGGGAGTGAACGGAGAGAAATGGGCAAAAAATAACAAGGATTGGGCAACCCGGCCCGGTGAGCCTCTCCTATTGTAAGGACTCCACATACCAGAGAGGACCGAACATGACTAAAATTGCACTTATTACCGGCGCCAACCGCGGCCTTGGCCGTCAGACCGCACTGGATATCGCCCGCCAGGGTGGGGATGTCATCGTCACCTACCGCGGCAATCTCGAACAGGCGGAAGCGGTGGTCGCCGACATCCGCGCCCTGGGCCGCAAGGCCATCGCCCTGCCGCTGGATATGGCGCAAACCGCCAGCTTCCCGGCCTTCGCCGACAGCCTCGGCAGCGCGCTGGCCAGCGTCTGGGGGCGGGCCACTTTCGACCACCTGATCAATAACGCAGGGCACGGCGAATTCGCCCCGCTGGCCGAAACGCGCGAAGCGCAGTTCGACGGGCTGTTTAACGTCCACGTTAAGGGGGTATTTTTTCTCGTACAAACCCTGCTGCCGCTGCTGGCAGACGGCGGGCGGATCGTTAACTTTTCCTCCGGGCTGACCCGCGTCTCCTATCCTGGCTTCTCCGCCTACGCCGCCGCCAAAGCGGCTGTGGAGATGCTGAGCGTGTACATGGCCCGCGAGCTGGGCGGGCGCGGCATAACCGTCAATACCATCGCCCCCGGCGCTATCGCCACCGATTTTGGCGGTGGGCTGGTGCGGGACGACGCAGAGGTAAACGCGCAGTTTGCCGCCATGACGGCGCTGGGACGGGTGGGCGTTCCCGAGGATATTGGGCCGATGATCGCCAGCCTGCTACGCGACGATAACCGCTGGGTGACCGCCCAGCGGATCGAGGTGTCGGGCGGACAAACCATCTGACGACTCAGGCTGGCAGGATGCGCTCCAGCGCCAGGCCTGCCAGCCGCACGGTCTCCAGAAGACGCGGCAGACTATCCCCTTCCCGCGCTTTCGCCGACAGGCCAAGCATCAACGTATCCATATAGTCAGTCACCCGCAGCGCGTCCTGCGGGCGATGGCGGGCGATATACTGCTGGATTTTGGCTCTTGCCGCAGCATGCCATTCGCCTGCCGCCACCCGGGCATCAGCATCCTGACAATGTACCCCCTCCAGCACCAGGCAGCCGGCGGCGGCCGGATCGGCCACATAGCGGCGAGCCGCCTCCTGCAGTACGGCGATGAGCGACGCCGCCACCGGCTGGTCGTCTCGCAGCAGGGCATCAATGGGAATGGCCCCGGTCTGGCTGTAGCGCTGCAGGACGCGGGTATACAGCCCGAGCTTGCTGCCAAAAGCGGCATAAAAGCTCGGGGGGTTGATGCCGAAAGCCTGGGTCAGATCGGCCACGCTCACCGCGTCGTAGCCTCGCGCGTGGAAGAGGCGTTGCGCCGTTTCAATGGCCTGTTCCGCATCAAACTGGCGGGGACGTCCCGGAGTACGCCCTGGTTTTGTAGTGGTCACTATATTAATCCTTGACAGCCTGTTTAGCCGCAGCATATTGTAATCATCACTACAATATCATGAGGTGTGGGATATGACAGCGTTTCACAACAAATCAGTGCTGGTTTTAGGCGGGAGTCGGGGAATTGGCGCGGCGATCGTCAGGCGTTTTGTCGCCGATGGCGCGTCGGTGGTGTTTAGCTATTCCGGTTCGCCGGAAGCGGCCGAGCGGCTGGCGGCAGAGACCGGCAGCACGGCGGTGCAGGCGGACAGCGCCGATCGCGATGCGGTGATAAGCCTGGTCCGCGACAGCGGCCCGCTGGACGTATTAGTGGTCAATGCCGGGATCGCGCTTTTCGGTGACGCTCTCGAGCAGGACAGCGATGCCATCGATCGCCTGTTCCGCATCAATATTCACGCCCCCTACCATGCCTCCGTCGAAGCGGCGCGCCGCATGCCGGAAGGCGGGCGCATTATTGTCATCGGCTCGGTCAATGGCGATCGCATGCCAGTGCCGGGAATGGCGGCCTATGCGCTCAGTAAATCGGCCCTGCAGGGGCTGGCGCGCGGCCTGGCGCGGGATTTTGGCCCGCGCGGCATCACGGTCAACGTCGTCCAGCCCGGCCCAATTGATACCGACGCCAACCCGGAGAACGGCCCGATGAAAGAGCTGATGCACAACTTTATGGCCATTAAGCGCCATGGCCGTCCGGAAGAGGTGGCGGGAATGGTGGCGTGGCTGGCCGGTCCGGAGGCATCGTTTGTCACTGGCGCCATGCACACCATCGACGGAGCGTTTGGCGCCTGATACCTCAGGGCGGCGATGCGCGCTTTGCACCGCCGCCGCGGGGACGTCATCGCCTGTCAGGGATCATCAGGCCAGGCTATCGACCGCCATAAAAAAGCGATCTTCGGTAAGCATAAGCCGCGCTTCCGGGGACTGGTGCGCCTTGCGGATCATCCAGCCCTCCTCCGGGGCCAGGCTCAGATAAAACACCTCCCGGGATCCCGCGCCGTCGGGCGCCTCAAGACTCAGGGTCACGATCCCCTTTTCCACGCCATCCAACAGCTGCTGCGGCACGATATTGACGCTGCGCTCGCCGTTTTGCAGACGAATGGCCGGGATATCGTAGCGGCAGATGCCGCTGTTGAGGCTGTAGCCAAGGGTACTCAGGTCGTGGAGATGGCGGGTCGAAATCACCACCTCAATACCGGTTCCATCAAACCACTGACTTATCTGCTGAGCCAGCTCCGCCATCTGCTGACGAAACCTGGCGATATCCGCGGCGGCCGACCCGTCGAGGGCCGCTGTCCGCCGCGGATTTTGCTGTTGCTGCAGTTTCTTAAAAAAACGTTCCCTCGCTGTCACGTTATCTCCCTGTGCTGTGATGAAACCGGTTGGGCTGGATGAAGATGGTTATAGCCCGTTCGCTGGTTACGAAGATTGAGGGCGAACTGGCGCGATGGCCCCGCCGCAAGTGTTTGTTTTTTTACGTTACTTCGCCGCTTCAGGCCTGAGCCGTAGCTGGTTGTGTTCGGCGGTGAAAATGCGCGGCTTGTCCGGATCCAATTCCTCACGCGCCAGCACCTGCTTCCAGGTATTTCTTTGTGTGTCCGGATGGCGGAACAGGCCGACAACCGCCACGAACGTCGCCTCCGCTTCCAGCGGCATATTCAGACTGGCGTCCCCTCCGGGACCGATCACCACATCGCGACTGGCGAGGAGATCGGCGGCGAGCAGAATATCCCCCTCCTCCAGCAGCTGCTGGTAAACCAGCCGGTCAAAGGTCTGGCGATCTTTAAGCTGATAGATGCGCACCACCACCGGTTCAGAGAGCGAGTGATTCTCTCTGGCATCGGTGTTGAGCGCTTCGCGCGCGGTAAAGTCCAGATGCAGCGTATTAATTTTCTTATAAAAAACGGCGTTGAAGGCAGACTTTGTTCCCTCCGAGACGCGCTGGGTGAGTCCGCATCCGCTCAGGCAAAGCGCAAGCAGGGGCAGCAGACAGGCGGTTTTAGTCAAACTTATACGTAACACGTCGGTTTCCTTGTAGAAAGGTGGCAGGCTGCAGGCCCGTATAGGTACCCAGCTCGGTGGTAAAGGTCTGAGGAATATCGTCCTCACTCTCGCCCTCACCCACGCCCAGCACGCCGTTCATACCGAGCCAGAACGGCTCGTCCCCCAGCGGC
>NZ_GL882866.1:23885-45388 GCF_000195655.1 Klebsiella sp. MS 92-3 | reverse complement strand
CTCGTCCCCCAGCGGCGGGACAGCCAGCAGTCGGGTCGGCGCGGTCAGGGTGATGTTGGCCCGGAATCGCCAGCCGAGGTATACCCGCAGCAGGATGAGAAAGTCCCGAAACAGCGGGCCGTCAGGCTTCCAGCCCTGCGCCTCCGCGGGATTGTCGGTGGTAAGGGCGACGAGGAGCTGGCTGCTGGCATCCATCGCTTCGTCACCCAGCGGCGTATTGCCGTCCAGGAAGAAGTCGTCATCGCCGTAAAACCCCAGCGGCTGGCTGATCGCCACCGGACGCAGGCTGTACGGGCTCACCCTGACGGTGGTCTCCGGGGCCAGCAGGGTGACCAGCGCCTGGATCCCCTGCTGGGTTTTGCCCGGCTGACGCAGCACGCCGGTTAGCGCCAGAAAGCGCGACGCCGGCGAGGCGATATGCTGCGTCGTGCCGGGGATGCCCAGCCCCGCCAGGCCCAGTAGCGACTGCGAGAGACGATCGGTGCCGCCGGGCTCAAAGGTGGCGGGCCAGGAGTATTTCCGCCAGATGCGGTAAAACTGCGTCATGATCCGGTGGCTGAAGATATCCAGTAAGCCCTGCAGCGCTTCATGCCCTTCCCTGTGCTGGGCGATATCATCGAGATATGCCGTCGGGAGCGGCGAATCGACACCGTACAACCCCATAAAGGTGGTGCGAATGACCGGCGGCCTGCTGTCATCGGCCTCATCGTATTCCACGGCTTTCAGTTCGCTGGCGGGAAATCCCATTCCCGGATGCGGGTAAAAACGCACCGGATCGTCAGCCGGATGGCTGGTTCCCCCCATCAGCGGTTGGCCGGGACGCCGTTTTTCCAGAAGCTGGCAGAAGCGGTAAAAATTGATCCGCGGCAGGTCGGCCTCCAGCCGCGGGGTCAGCCGGGAATGCGGCGGCTGTGCTTCTCTTCCCATTCCAGTCGTTCTCCGGTTGGTTGCAGAATGATAATCAGGCGGTTGAACAAGTAGATGTCGGTGTAGAGCGCGAAGAAGCGGCTAAGCATCTCGCCAAACAGGCATATATCGCCTCGTCCGGCAAAGCCGTGACTGTCGAGGGTGACTTCAATCTGTACGCCGCGCACCAGATGGCCCTGTGCAAAGCGCTCTGTTGCGCGGTGCTTCACGTCGAGGATGGCTTCCAGACGCCGACGATTCATCTCGCTGTCGGTCCATTCATACAGCGCCAGGGTGCCGCGCAGGACCTCCGCGTTATCCATCAGGGAAAGAAAACTGCTGCCCAGATGGCTCAGCACCCGCCAGTGAAAACGGTCCTGGGCGGGGGGATAGCACGGCAGCGTCGGCGCGCAGAGGTTACGCACTGCAATACTGGCGGAAGTGGTTTTCATCACCGTATCGAGCACGGTGCTCTGCAGCGCGCGACGCGGCAGCTGGCCGTTGGTTCCGGTGAGGGTCAGCGACAGGCTTTCATCTTCCGGTACGGTATGATTATCAAAGGCTTCTCCGCCGACGATAAGCCAGGTGTTGTACAGCCCGGAGGGGCCACGGCGCACCCGGGTATGATAGTAATAGTCCGCCGCGTCATGACGCATCATGCCGCCTTTGTGGCGAAAACTTGAGAACGGCGCGTAAACCTGCTGGTGTGAGGAGATCACGGAATCGACGGTGTAAATTTCGGTGTGGCCGTCCTGCA
This sequence comes from Klebsiella sp. MS 92-3, assembly GCF_000195655.1. Classification (NCBI taxonomy): domain Bacteria; kingdom Pseudomonadati; phylum Pseudomonadota; class Gammaproteobacteria; order Enterobacterales; family Enterobacteriaceae; genus Klebsiella; species Klebsiella sp. MS 92-3. The sequence goes on along the minus strand of NZ_GL882866.1, from coordinate 43,725 downwards.
CGCGCATCGGGCGCAGCGGGTATTCGGTCTGCAGGGAATTGATGGTCAGCGGATCGGACTCCAGCGGAAACAGGTTGATCACTGGCACGCAGTGCAGGCGCAGGTGCTTTTCGCTGAAGCGGAAGTCATGTTCCCAGCGTTCCGCCAGCACGACGTCGATTTCAAACCACGCCAGTCCGGCCGGAAAAGCCACCGTCTCCAGCCCGCGCAGATCGATGAACATGAACTTTTCGCGGAAGGTAAAATACTCCAGCAGCAGCTGGTAACCGCGAAAACTGCGGCCATCTTCAGGCCAGAGGCCGTCATCCTCGCCAAATCCCAGCGCGCTGAAATACCCGTCCAGCGGCCTTCTGTCCACCTCATCGGGCATGTGCAGCCACATCCGGGCCACATTGAGGGTAAAGGCCTCGTGCATGGCGCAGGCCAGCGGCGCATCGGCGTTGCAGTAGAGCGGGATATGACTGAGATCGACCCGGCGCCAGTCCGTCAGCTGGCTGCAGGTAAAGCGCAGCGTGATCACCGACCGGCCATCCGTATCGGTGGCCAGCTGGACGCGCTCCAGGGATAACGGCTGCAGAGCGATCGCTTTGGTGGTGGTGTACCGGCAGCGCGTGCCCTTTTCACCGATCGGCCGGGAAAGCACTTCAAAGCCTTTGGCCATCGTCATCGGCTCTTTCATTTCCGGCCAGTCGGTGGTGAACTCCACGACCGACATCGAGGGAATGGTACGTAAATAATGTGGCCACAGCAGACTGACCACGCCTTCGGTCAGCTCAGGCAGATCGTCATCGAGTTTCTCGCGCATGCGGCCCATCAGGAAGGCAAAACCTTCAAACAGACGCTCGACAAAGGGGTCGCGAGCGCCCGCTTTGTCGAGATTGAGCATTGCCGCCTGCTCAGGATGAGCGCGGGCAAACTCTTCACCCGCTTCCAGCAGGTAGCGCATTTCAGCGTCGTAATAACGCAAGGTTAAATCGTCCATAAATTAATATTGATTTCCTTTCAATCATCAGATTTTGAAACTGGCAACTAAAAAAATAACCTTTATAACACCTGAATTAATACTTATAATTAAATGCCCTTATTTTTTTTAAACATTTATTGCTTGAACCATTTTTAATCGCGCCCTTAAAAAAATCATCTTTTATATAAATCGATGCGTAGCACACGCCCTCTTTTGAAGAAAGAATAAAATTTTGACCACCGCTACCTGCAGCGTTATATTCGTATTGACCACCAACCCTCCAACCAATGTCGAGCGCTGCATCTTTCCTAATCAGAGATGTAAACGAAGCTTTAATCTTAACTCTTTTTCCAGGTGCTATAATTTCAGGCTTTGATCGTACTATACGCGCGACTTCGTCAGGCTCAGGTTCGACATTATATATACTCTCACCTGCATATACGAATATAGTTTCGTTAGTGTTATTTATAATAACAACGACTGGCCTTATCGGAATAAAATGAGCGACAAGGACTAACACCGCTATAAATAATGCAATACCCGTTAACGTTTTTGTTTTTTTCAAAATGATTCGTCACTTTTTTCTGGATTATCTGTATTCCAGCACCAATGATTTTCTCTTGAGTGAGGAAGGTGCGCGCCAGGTGTTGTTTCTAAAACGCAAAGAATATTATCTGCCGTCAACGTCTCAGCAAATTTCCCATGTTCATAAAATAGATTAAACCCTATTTTCATGCTAGTAATGTCATCCATGGTATCATCCCCCATGGCACCTGGCGTCATGTTTTGTTCCCAAGTGGACCCTTTCAAGAGAATTGCTTCAGAAAAACCGACACTACGTCCAACATAACCATAATGTATGTTTGACCAAACATCATAAAAATAATCATGCTGTTTAAACTTATGATAATAAGACTTTGATGATTTTCCTTTCCTGGGAAGTGGTCGTGCTACTGCAACGGATGAAAAAAAATCGCGGATCTTCGGTTTATGATCCCAGATTGAACCTGTTTTCACGGTCTGATACCAAATAGCCATTGCAGCAAGTAAATCTGCTTTAGGGGGCGGCCCCAGCCTTGCATAAAAGGGAAGTTTATTCCATTCAGTAAGTCTTTTTATTATAAAATCTTCGTCGATTAAATATCGTATTGTTTCTGCCGTATCGCTTCTGACATTCGCCTTTATTTCACTTAGTATATATTCTGCAACTTTAATCGCCCCATCTGTGTGAGTACACTGTCGTTCAGTCTTATTTTCTGGATGAAGATTCTTATAGGGTTCCTGTAAAGATGCCATAAGCCCATCGAGTGAAAATAAAGTAGTTATGCATTCACCTCCTTTCTCATAAGTATCATTCATCATTGATGGAATAAACTTCGCCTTACAGGGGCAAGTACTACAGCTGTCGAGGGTTCCGGCCATTCGCCGGCCATGAATGGTATCGTTGTCGATGCCACCGGCAATCTTGTATAGCCCTGCGTGCTTTCCGCAAGTGACGCTGTCCTGCTCCCGGGCAACAGGTTTATCAAACAGAGTGTGATCTTCTGCGCCTGTAGTGATTCTTCCGCCGCAGGTCGTTCTGTCTCCCTGTACCAGATAAAAACCTTTTGCTGCCATATGTTCTCCTTAGTGTCAGTTTCCGTTCTGTTAGCCGCAAAGCACCGCGCTACTGGCTGGATCGAGCGCAATCAGACCTGCCAGCAATTGATCCATCTCCGGTTGCAATCGTAACTTTTCACTCTCGCTGCGCGTGGCTTTCATGCGCAGTAGCCTGAGCCGTCGCGATTTAATCTCGAACAACAGGGCTGGGATCCACTGCGTGAGGGTGATTGATCCCGCCGCATCGTCGAGTTCTCGCAGAAGATAGAGCGCGAGGTCATTCTTCCCCTTTTGTTCGGCCACGCGGGCCATCAGCAGGCGCAACAGCCATTTTTCTTTAGTGGATTCAGTGCCCGGGCGCGTCTGAATCCAGTGGAGTGCAGCATCGAGACCGTCAGTGTCAGCCTTCTCGAGCGCTTCAGGTTCAAGGGCCAGAATGTCGTTATCAGCGCCGCTGGCAGCCGATACTGGCTCATCCTGCCAGACGGACATATCGTCGAGTACACTCTGATTTATCCAGTTCAGCGTGACCTCATCGGCAAAGGGTGTGCCGTCGTTAAAAGCTAATGTTTCAAGCCCGGTGAGACGGCGCAGCAATCCTTTCAGATCGGCAATTATAATATCGGCCAGCACATCCTGACCCGACCTCACCAGCGCCTGATGGATATACCATTGCAGGTCAAGCCAGAGGTGGTTAGCGCCACGTGAGAAGGTACTGTCCGCCTGTTCCAGTATCTCCGACCAGCTCTGTTGCAGGTACAGCCGCTTGAGCATGGCACGCTGATCTGCTCTGGGAGGCTCGATACGTGTTTTTCCTTCAGCATCAGGCGCAGGGATGATTGTCAAGGTGTCATGACGAAGGCTTTTCATTAGCCGATGTGCGGCAAGCCAGCCATCGGGTTGAACACGTAGATATGCTGTCAGGGTTCGCGCCTGGGCCAGCAGATCCTGACCGGAGGTGATGTTACTGAGAACCGGCGCTTCGTATTCAGCCATGCGTGAAGCGGTTTGAGCCAGCCCCCGGTTTCCGACGTTCTGCGGCACCACCGCATCGACTCCCCCGCCCTTTATCAAACGAGACTCCAGAGCACCCCAGAGTGCTTGCAGATCTGGCCGTGATGTTTCTGGTTCTGTCGTCAGACAATCATCAATGAGAAGCAGCGCGCCGACGGTACGCCTTGCGTCCTCCCGCACAACTTCTGGAAAAAGTGAAAGACTGTCTAAGATACGAGTACCCGCCAGCCACTCGAGGGCTGCTTTGCGGCTACGGTCGCGCTGCGGATAAAGCTGCATACCATATCGTTGCAGCAAGCCTGCCAGCAGCTCCAGCCCATCGGCCAAGCCAGCTTCCCCGTCCTGGTGCAAACGGGCCCAGCAGTAATAGGTAACAATCCGGATATCTTTTGTTGTTGCCAGTAACTGTCCAGCCAACTGGCAAATCAGTACGGTATCGACACCGGAGATCTTATTGACCTCCTCGCGGATACGCTGAAAATCATCGTCATAGCCCGGATCGTCCCCGGTTGGTTGGGCGTCACTGACTGGCGCAAGCCAGGATTGCCACTGCGCCTGACGTGACCGGGCCTGCTGGCGCAGTACGCTTTCATCCAACTGACTGGCGGCAACCAAATTTTGTAAAATACTCATAATTCCATCTCATCCATGTCACTATTCCCTACCCCCGTCGTCAGGGCCTGTGCGCTCTCAGCCGCATCGACAGTGAAAATCTGATCCGGCAGGGTCAATCCGCGCAGCGCCAGAAGCGCCAGCGGGCCACTCCCAAGCTGGGAGCGCAATACCCACTGCAGGGTGCGGCCATCCGGAGCGGAGAAGCTCATCATCCACTGGCTGCGATCCAGCGGATGGCGTTTACCCTGCTCCAGCCAGCGAATAAAACCCCAGGTACCGCTGTAGTCACCGAACAGGCGCGTGCCCGCATTGACGGTGGTCCAGGTCAGCAGAGTGCCGGGTTTATACGTCTCCCCCGGCCAGCGGAAAGTCTGCCAGTCGGCCATCTGATTGAAATAGCGCAGCTTTTGGCCGTCTATCGTCAGCTGTGTCTCGACAACCTCCGGGGCAGGCCTGGCCTGTAACTCAAAGCTGATCCCCTGGCTGCCGTCGGTGAAAAGAATGTCGGACAGCTGGCTTAGCTGGTTGATCGCGCGCAGAAAGGCCGGATTAAAGACCAGGCCGTGACTGTTGACCTTATCCGGCACCCATTGGCTGCCTTCTTTATGCAGGACACCGTTCAGCTCCGTCGTGAGAAAACGTTCGATTCGCCCGCTGTCTTTGCGCACAAACTCAGCCAGCATCGGCAGGGAGGCATCGCTTTTGCTGGCGGCAAACGGAAAGCGTCCGTCAAAGGCGGTGTGCCAGTTGGCGACCACCGAACGGCGCCATTTATCATTCAGACTGGCCGCCGACGGCAGAAGCACGGTTTCCCAGGCCTGAGTCAGCGGCTGCACAAACAGAGTATTACCGAAGCCACTCCACTCTTCGCCAAGGCTTGCCGAAATCAGGCTACCGTACTGTTGCGTGTCGGTCAGGTCGACGCTTTTTCCCTGGAAGACGGTCTGCGCCAGGACCTGCATCATCTCCTGCGGATCGGAGGCATTCGCAACCTGCTGCAGGCGCAGGCGCACGCGGGTGATACGGGTCAGATAGGTTTGCAGGCTCAGGGTGCTATCGGCCGACATGACGTTGCTGCCCGTGTTTTTCCCCATCAGCTGGAGCAGTGGGCCGAACGTGTCATCCAGAGGCCCCTGCGGGCCGGCTGCCGACTGGTCGATGACCGGCTTGTCTTTCCCACCCACCAGATCTTTGGCCGATTTAATAAGGCTGTCCGACAGCCCCTCCCTTTGTTGCCCCGCCTGCCCCTGCCAGGCAAGGGTATTCATCAGGGCAATCAGCGGCGACTGGCGGACATCGCTTATCAGCGTGAGCTGGTCGGTAACATCGGCAATGGTGGTCGCTGGGTTGAGTCGCAGACTGTTGAGAAAATTCAGCCAGCTGCCGGCGAAATCGGTGAAGTAGCGTCGGGTCAGACGCGCTTTCAGCGCCTCCGGCGACAGGTCTGTCGACATCGTTTTGCGCGAATCGCTCAGCACCCAGTCGATTTCCTCCCGGCGCGAGCTGGCTGCCTTATCAATGGCCTGCTGAATGCCGCCTTCCCATGCCTGGCGGGTAAACATCCCCGGGACCACTTCATTGGTGGTAAACAGCCGGCGCGCGTCGGTGCCACTGGTCATGTCTTCCAGCGATACATCGGCAAAATTACGACGCACGGATTTGAGCATGTTCTCATATAAGGTGCTTTCGGCATTGCGGCGACCTAGCTGCTGCAACAGAACCTGACGGCTCTGACTCACCCGTTGCGCATCCGGGATGATCTTCCACTCTGGCCGCTCGGGCAGCAGGGAGAGATAAAAGGCCCACAAATCCGGCGCCAGACTTTGCCACAGACCGGTCGAGATCCCCATTCGCGTCGGCTGGACCGTTTTCATGGTCTGCGCAAAAAATGCGCCATCGGCTTTATCCGGACGAGCCATCATCAGCCAGGCTTTCAGCTGGTCATAGCCCGGTTTCGCCAGCCTGGCTCGTTGGTCGCTATTGGGGGCGGAGTTGACCAGCGCGCTGAGCGCCTGCTGCAACGCGGCATTGGCCGGGTCACGTATCAGGCGATGATTTGCCACACCGTACCAGGGCAGGACGGCGTTTAATAGTTGCTGATGATGGTCCAGACCAAAGCGCCGATACCAGGGCGCTCCCTTCTGCCCATCGTGCACGAGACGGCCGGCCTCATTGCGCAGGGCATGGAGGGCCGTCAGTTGATAGTCAGAAACGGAGGGGTGGGCCACCAGGTCGCGGGCTTTTCCCGCTACCGAAGCAATCTGACTGTAATTGAGGGCAAAGGAGAGCAGCAGTCCCGCCGCCCACAGGCCGAGGATGGCCAGCAGACCGCACGCCAGGCCCCGCTCCCACGCCATTCCCACGTGATGCCCGCGTAAACGGCGGCAGTCATCGACGATCCCCAGCCAGGTGGCGGGCAGCGTCAGGAGATGAGGCTGGCCCGCAGGCGAGGTATCCGCCTCCTGATACGGATCTACGGTACGAGGCTCTGGCAGGCTAAACATCAGGCCTCGCAGCGCAAGCCGCTGCCGCGAGGCGGTCAGCCACGGCGCCAGCTGCCAGCGCCATTGCGCGATCCCCCCGTCGATAAGCTGCTGCCCCAGACGCAGCAGAAAGTCGTGGCGGGTATCTGCTGCGATCTGGTGCATCCCCTGCTCCCGTAGCGTGGGCAACATCTGCGCAAGCTGACGGGCGACATCTTCCTCAGTGGCGCGCAACGGGAAGCTAACCCCTACCGCCTGCACCGCGCGGTCAGCCTGCGGCCACTCACTGTCGCACAGTTTCCATAACCAGACCGGGGCGGCATAGCCCAGCAGTTCGCTGATTTTTTCCAGCCCGCGCAGGTCGCTCTCGCTTATCTGCGGCGTCAGGGTGAGAGACGACGGCATCACCCGCACAATCCCATCCAGAGGACGACCGCGGCGCAGCTTGCGCAGCGCGATGTATTTTTCTCGGTCAGGCTCCGATGCAAGGCTGCCGCCGTAAATCAGCACGGTGCGGTTGCCTTCAAGCCAGTGCTGCTGACGCAGGCCAGGCACCAGTTGTTCGATTGCCGCCTCGTCGCCGGTGACTAAAAGCAGGCGGACTTTGCGCCGCCAGTGAATTCCAATTCGGGTTCGCAGATGGTCACGAATCCTGGCACACATCACCACTGCTGGAGAAACAGAGATGTTTTCACTCTCATCTTTTCTCTTATTGTCATCACCACGAGTGACATCCAGGAGCGCCTCAAACTCCTTTTTACCGGCACTGCGAGCTGTCCACAGGAGCATAACTAACATGATAAAGATACATCCGGTAATGCAGCACCCACCAATAAGCCAGTAATTCTGCTGCTGACTATCGCCCTCAAGTCCGGCCATGTCAGGATGTTTCCAGACGATAAATGTCATTGCAGCCAAGAGTAAAAAGAGAATGAATACGACTGAAAGATAGCGACCTTCCGTAGTTTTCGGTGCTAAAAGTAACTTCACAGATCCATCTCCTGTCTTGAAGCTATCGGGGTAATAAGCGTGCTCCATAGCACTTTCTGAGTGGTATCCCCGCAGATAATCATCTGCGGGGATTGTGTTTGTCGGGCGATTTCAGTGGCGGCAGCAATAGCCAGCCAGGGTGCAGCGGCTCCAGCATTCCCCATGGATATATCGAGTGAAATGACAGCCTCATCTTTTACGCACTGCGCAGGATGTGCATTCTGACATCCAATCGCTTCTGCACGTTGCTCACCTGTCATTCCAGCGAGCCATAAATTTTTCACCATACTTTCTTTTAGCGGGACGTTCCAGGCGGCCATCCTCATCCCTTCGCTAAGTTCACCTGAGGGAGCAGCATCTGGCCGGTGTAGTAATGCGAGGGGGTCAAGCGCCACTTGCGTTAGGCGGTTGCCAAGAAGTAGAGCAACAGCCGCTTCAGCAGTATTGTTTGTAACAACCGGATCAATCTGGAGGCCAACGATCAATAACATTGCTTTATCTTTAATACGTTCATTTAACCAGCGGTCAATTACACTAAGACCACGCCCTTCAACGTGTTCAACAGGAAAAGTGATATTGTTCTTTTGCCATGCCTCATCCCAGTAATGGCGAATGTTCTCCAAAGGCAGCGATGTTGTTACATCAAAAACTACTACTAGTGGGCATTTATCAGGGATTTGTGTAAAAGGAATGTCTGCAATCATCTGCGAAAAAATATTCATTATCACGAATTCCATAGAATCCTGCGGGCTGGAAGAAATTTGGCTCATTCTGGCGCTTTCATTACCATCCCGGCCGACCTGTGAAACAATAATGCTGTCGTTATTTTGCATAGCAATAGCGGTATCTTTCTGAGCAACTGATGAGTGGCCGGTAATAAATGTTGCACTCAGCACTTGTAATGCACGCCGTGCCTTACGGGTTTCTCGAAGAATCCACTGTTCTCGCTGTTTGTCAAAAGCGTTTGCTTTGCTATCCTGTAAAGACCAAACAAGCAGACGAGAAGAAAGCAAGACACTCCACAAAGCAACAGGAAAACCTAAAGCTAATCTCCAGAAGTACAGATTTTCAACATAATGCCCAAATATACGCATTATGATAATACAGACTGAAAGCATGACAACCAGAGCAACAAGCCAACGAGAAAATTTCAGAGGCTTAGGTCTGGGGTAGCGTTCTGGCAAATGTTTAAGTGTATATGGCATTAATTTCCTCATATTACAGGATGGCTAAATTAGCTCGATATGCAGGCGAAACAAAAACTCACCACATTATATTTCTTTCATTAGCAAACTCACACTTAAACATACGACCATCCTTTTTGGTAAAAAACAGAAATCAACGTGCTAGTTTACTTTTGTCGTTGAAGTGGCCTTCCATTTTTTTCAGCATGTAATTTAACAGAGACTTGTCTTTTTTAATTACAATCAGGAATCGGAGGGTTTTCCCCACCCCACCTACCGTTTTCAACTATGATATTCTCTTCCCCTCGTAGGGCATATTTCAATCCATTTTATACGCGAAATAGTTGACAGTAACTGGGTCTATCCCACCAATACATCCAATTTATAAGCAAATAAAACAGTGCCTTCGTCATTGGTAAAGCTACTGTTTATTTCAACTGATTCTTTTACCCCCCCCATTCAGATTAATATCCATTTCACAGTCAATAATATAATCATTTGAAATGCAATCATCCTGACCCTTTGTCACCTGTTTTACAGATAAATACTCTGCAGTATTATTCTGGTTGATTTCCTTTTTCATCACCAGTAAATGCTTACCAGAATTACCTTCCCGCTTTGTAGAAAAGATTGGATTTTTAGTAAAAATAGAGTTTATTGGCTACAAAATAATATGCAACACAACCTAAAAAGCAGCAAGAGCGCTGAATAATGATTAATCAACAACACCTTTAATTTAGAGCGAGATGCTTACATCAATACTCACAAGCTATTTTTGCAGCATAAATTTATTGGCAGCTTTGCAAGCCAAAGTTCCGTCGGGAAGAGAATCAAACAAAGAGGTAAAGTTATATAGAACTGTTTTCCCATTAACTTTCTTAAATTCAATAAAATACCCATAAGCACCATCATCATCACATTTTTTCTAATAGACTCTGGTAGAGCAAAAGATACATTCCATACACACACTTTTTCATTTGGGAAAACTGCCGATGTGTTAACAGGATACTTTGATTTTTTGTCCACTCCCCAGCCATAGTAAACCTCAGATACATTGACAATGTGTACTGTATTTATTTTTGATAAGTAAATCACTTTCAACATAACGCCACATTTCTTTTGAAGACATTTCAATCAACAACTTCTTATTATTTTTTTAAAAACCTGTCTTAGAGAATCTATATTTGAGTTATCCATACACTCTTCTGCCAGTACACATGAGCTGTAACCAAGTAACAATGCTAAAACATAATAATACTTCACATCACCTCCAGTATTAAATTTTTTTTATCACCTTGTTCTTCCATCCTCTTTCGAGAGTAGATTGGCTCCAAGGCTTTCACGCAACTCTGCAATATTAGAAATCGCTGCTTCTCTCGAGCCCGAATTTATTATTTTTTGTGCATAAGAATAATATGAATTAGGTACATAGAACCTGACCCTGGCCCAAAATCAGTGCAGTGCTAAATCAGAGATCTTCGTCTTTCCGGAGATTTCGGATGAATTCAGCCGGAGTCATGTCATTTAATGATGAATGCGTTCTCTCATGATTATATTCCCTGCGCCAGTTGTCGAGTTTGTCCTGCGCATCTTCCAGCGAGAGAAACCAGTGAATGTTCAGGCATTCATCCCGCAGACTGCCGTTCAATGATTCAATAAACGGGTTATCCGTTGGTTTTCCGGGGCGGGAGAAGTCCATTGTAACACCGTGCTGATACGCCCATTTATCCAGACTTTTCGAGATAAACTCGCTGCCGTTATCTGTCTGAATACGTACCGGCAGGCGCTTGCCCAGCACCCGCAACCTTTCCATCACACCGACCACATCCTCACCTTTCAGCGACTTTCCGGCATGGATCGCCACACACTCCCGACTAAAATTATCCACTACAGTCAGCGCCCGGAAACGTCGTCCGTTAAACAGGTTATCCGACACGAAATCCATACTCCAGCACTGATCGACTCCGCTCAGGACCGGACGTTGCTGACGATGTGCTGCACTGACATGCCTGCGGGGGCGCTTTTTGCGCAGGTTGAGGCCTTCCAGACAGTAAATCCGGTGTGTTTTCTTGTGGTTAACAGGCCAGCCTTCCCGCCGCAGCTGAATATGAATACGCGGGCAACCGTAGCGGATCCGGGTTTCCGCTATTTCCCGGATACGCAGGGTTATCGCCCGATCATCCCGCCGGCTCTGCCAGTGGTAAACGGTTCTGCTCTGCATCAGCAGTCCGCATCCCCGTCGGACACTGATACGGTAAGCCTCCCGCAGAAAATGCACCGCCTGACGCTTCTGAGCCGGCCTCAGAACTTTTTTTGATAACTTCCTGCAGCATCACCTTGTCCAGACTTAAATCAGCCACCAGACGTTTCAGACGCTGATTCTCTTCCTCAAGCTGGCGCAGGCGGCGCAGTTTTGTCACGCCCATGCCGCCAAACTTTTTCTTCCAGTTGTAAAATGTGGCTTCAGAAATGCCCATCTTTCTGCAGACTTCCTCCACCCGAGTGCCGGTTGCGGCCTCTTTCAGCGCAAATGCTATCTGTTCTTCGGTATAGCGGGTCTTTTTCATGGCGATGTGCCTCTCTGTGAGATGGAAGAAAGACCGGAGACTTCAGTTTAGCCTGACACTGTTTTCAGGGAGGAGATCAAAGGTTAAGCGGGATACTTACAGAGAACATTTCCCCAGCAATGGCACTTGAAAAACACAGCATACATATGATTAATGAAAAGTATCTAAACAAAGCTACTGACCTCAATATCATTAAGGACTGGAAGGGAGTATCTTTGATCTTATAGACTGGCAAATGGACCTTCCTAAAAGCTTATAGCTAATAATTCCATCAACATTCAACTCATTCGTAAAGATATGCCCAGGGGCTTTTGAGTCGAACGTATAAATAAATAACTTATTATCTTTCATTGCATAAAAAAGAACTCCATCGAAACCAGAAACTTGATCATCAGAGTAAGATGATAATATTTTGGCAATCTGAGTTCTGGATGATAAATCTGTTATGGATTTTATTAGTATATTGTCATCAATACCTTTTGGGAGCGTATTCAAATATACGTTATCAATATAAGGGGTATAATCATTTTGATCGCACGAAGGAGTGTGAGGATTGTCCACACCGTAATAATTTCTAAAAAAGCCATCAAGGACATATTTATAATCATTTGCAGAAGGCAATGCCTTTACAAGTAAGGATATTCCTCCGGGATCACCTGCTATCACTCTCAATGACAACAACAGTAACATACTTATAGCTATAAAATTTTTCATCGACCGCCACCTTCATCTTTCACAGATTTAGTTTTGCTATCAAATCCGAAAAAATTATTGATTTTACTGAGGGTTGATAATCCATGCTTATCCTCATGAGAAAGTATGATTGGGATCAATTGCTAATGATTCACGAGAAAATTTTTTGCGCTGATAGTAAATAGCCATTTGAAAAAGCATCATTTCATATTGATAAGCTCCCCCCCCAATTCATCAAGTGTTTTCTCTCCCGAGAAAAGCTGTCGGCATTTACTGTCAATTACAGCATCATCTTTATCTCTTGGGAATATAATTTTCATTTTTCTTGCTATATCCCACACACCTGGGAATGAATCAACCGCACAATCCAAATCGTTTGGCGCAATATATTCTCCATTGACAGATATTTTCCCTAGATATATTGAACCACCAGGGTAAAACAAGCTATTCTGATCTGGCTCAGATGAGGAATTACTCCAAAAACCTTTGCCTGACAAAAGGTTTTTATTCCCATTAAACTTAGATACTATCGCCTGATATGACCTAAAGTGAGCATCAATCACAACTAATGCCAGAACTAATTTTTTTTCAAAATTAACATCTATAATAGAAGAAATTGAATTATTAAAGTAATGAATAGAATGAATTCGAATTGACTGTCCTTTGCAATCTATAAGCTCCTTAACATCAAGATATTTATTTCCTGATGCTAAAAGCACGCCTAAATGATCACTAGTTAGAGAAATACCTCCAGCACCAGAGATTAATGAATCATTCCAATTTTCTATTTTGCATGAGTAATCCGTATTTAATTGATCATCGTGAACATTTACATATCCAGCTTTATCCTTATCTAAATGGATGCTTACACCATCGATATCAATTGTGTTGTAATATCCAGCCCAAGAATTAAGAGCAGTAGCACAAAGCATCATAAACAAAAATGAATTAGTTTTAAACTTCATCATCAATCATCTCTTTTGCTTTTTTAGTAGCTATTTTCCTTTCTGCAATTCCTTTATCTGCACCATTTATATTTTTAGTTACTTTCAAAATAATGCTGTCATCATCAGATTTCCCAATTTTGTCCTCATCCATAATTTTGAGAACTTTAGACTTAAAACAAACTATAAAAAAACCACCTGTATCAATACAGTTATATGCATTTTCTGTCACTTTCTGAGGGTTTCCTATTTTTGGTGGTTTTTTCTTCATACCGGCTGAATTTTTTTCTTGTACTCCGGGTCATCCCACCAATATTTATCAAAGTCATTTTTTGACAACCAACCTCGATATACCCAGTAGCTTGAATATGTGTTAAGTCCAGTTAGCATTTTAAACCCTCTACCTCTGAATTTTTGTGCATCTACATCTCCACAGTTACCGTTAATCCAGCTATAGGATCCTGTGATATACCCTCCACGGGAATTGTATTTTTTCCCGGAGAAATAGTTATCCTTCTCGGCTTTAAGAGCTCCGTACCAATGACCTAGCTTAGTAGTTTCATTAAATGTTGATGCTTCAACAATCACACCACCTTGCTGAACACCATCAACAATAATTTGTTGCTGGCTAGTTTCTTGCATGGACAATAAATAACCTGATTCAACTGCACCCTGCCCTAAAAAATGACAAATTCTATTTGCATCAGATAAGTTATACTTTCGCATGATTGTATTTATGTCCGCATAGTACTCTAATGTAATATTTTTAATACCTTCAAGTGCATTTTTATTTTCTTTACTAGCATTCGCCGTCATTACTTTTTCAATTACTTCAGAGTCGAGCCAACTACATTTCCTGAAATGTCGAATAAATGATTTTGGCTCAAAATGCCACAACCGGTCAGAACTCAACGCTCCAGAATCAAAGCATAGTGCTTCCGCATGGGATTTAAACTTTGCATAATCGGCTTCCGTCATCGGTTCATGCTCTTCATTTCCCGTTTTCAGCCACGAAAAACGGATGTCGATCGTACTTTTTTCCCATTCAAATGGGAAATGACAGATTAGCTTCCCGCACTGGTTATCGAAGTCACCAACTTCGTGAAGTTTCTTGATAATAGCTGAATTACACTGGCTGTTGCTATCACTATCGTCATCTACCATCTGCCAGCCCGTCCAGTGAGGGAAATCAGCGTCACTAAACTTTTTAATACTGGAATCAGCAAGGTTGATCACCCCTTTACCACCCGGGTAATTGACTGTCATCCATAATGGTGCGTCTGCCGGTACCAGTGTTTCATGGTCCGTGTTGATCACTCGCCCAAAGCGAAGTAATTCAAACCCGGCACTTGGGCTCTCCTTATAATTCCGCATCGCGGTTTTATAGAGATTGTATTCGTAGTCATCACCATCTGCATTAACCAGTGGTTCACCCAGCAGATCATATTTTCCGTCAGTCTGCGTATTTTTCTGACGAGTAACCATCGTGCACTTGCCTTGGGCCAGAGTCATGCTGGCATACAGAGGCACATTGCTGGTATATAGTTCAGAAAGTCCGGTGGTAGAAATGCTGTTATCTGCTGGAGCCTTGTCATAAAACTTTGTCTGCGGTGGCAGATAAAAGTGAATATCACCATAAACCGCATCGGTGCGGCCATTCTTCGAAATATCCAGCTCTCCTGTTTTCCTGCCCGTTAGCTTGCTGATGTTGTCATCATCGCAGAAAATCTGGAAATGGAAAGCATTCACTCCATCAACCATGCCTGGAAGGCCTATAGGATCCTTACGGTAAACTTTATCACCGGCTTTAACAGTTTCAGCCAGCGACTTCAGATGCATGTATAAGGAATAGAAAGCCACTTTTCCTTCATCACCGCTACCGATCTCGGTTTCATGCTTTATGAGCACATAACCATCATTACTCCCCTTTGTATTGGGTTTATCGGCGTTGATGTTGAATGGTGCTAGGTCGCGCTTGTCTGAGCTTTTGCGGAGTGAAATGACGGTACCGTCAGCTATCGCCCGCACGCTCTCAGCAGGCCTTCCTTCGTCAGTCTGACGTATATGTATTCCGCCATGCCACGAACCATAACCGTTGACCGGGTATCCGCGTCGGTCAACTACGGTCAGGATTCTTTCAATCCAGGCCGCATCAGTTTCATCGTCTTGTTTCACTTTCAGAAGAGGTGGACTGATAATCATAATCTGACTCCTTGTCAGGAAAATCTGAACTTACTGCAAGGTTCTGTGGTTTCAGGCGCCAAGTTCGGGAAGTCTTCCTGCTTGCTGGCCTTTTCCTTTCGCCCGTAGTGCCCGGCTTTTGTCAGGTATTCCCCCTGCGTCGCTGATTCAATGCCACTGGCATTGAGCGTGATATAGCTTCCCCCGCCGTTTATTGTGACCCGTTTTTTCGCAATAATTTCGATACTGTCTTCCGTGCTGACAATGCTGATTTCCTTCCGGGCAAGCAACGCCATCAGGTCATTCTGCGCCTGCATCTGTACCGGTCCCTGGTTCGCTATCAGCCTGATCCCAAGCTTTCGCACAAACACGCTCAGCGCACTGCCCACCCCGATGAACAGCTTTTTCACCACGCTGACATCCGCATTCTTTCCGGCCGTGGCAATCAGGTTATGCCCGGCTGAGACCTGCAGATGCTCCCCGCTGGTCAGCGCTATCCCCTCCGGCGCGCTGACCAGCAGCACCGATTTTTTGAGGTCCGTCAGCTGCTGCTCCAGCAGGGTAATTTGCGCCTGGAGATCGGCCGGGTTCGCGGTCGCCTTCTGCGCGTCACCGGAGATGGACATCATCTGCTCCCGGGCTTCGGCCAGATTGCTGACCGCCGGCTCCATATCCAGCACCTGCCCCTGAGCCTGCGCCTGTCCGTCCGCGCTGATAAATATCCCTTTCTGTGCCCGGATAGCGCCCCGGCTGTCGGTTCTCAGCTCAAAGCCTTCGCCGCGCGGCTGCCTGTCACTGTCCACCAGGTGCCCCAGGTTCAGCTGGCTCTTGCCGCCGTACTCCGTCGAGAGCTTGATATGCTTTTTCCCGCGCTCGTCGTCGAGGCGGATTTTGTTGTTGGCCGGGGTGCGCAGGACGTTACGTTTGTCATTGCGGATGGTGACGTGGTCGCCGTGCGCCGAGTCGTGCAGCACGCCCGCGATATACGGCCGGTCAGGGTTACCATCCTCAAAGCCAATCGCCACCTCCGTCCCGGCCAGCAGCGGCAGGTGCAGGCCGTAGGTGTCTCCGGCATACGGCCGCGACTGGCGGACCCACAGGCTCTCGAACCCGGTTTCCCAGCGCGCCCGGTCAAACAGCATATTCACCCGGTAGCGTCCGTGTTTGTCGATATGCCCGTAGGTGTCGTTTTCCCGGGTGCTGGTCACGCGGGCCGGCAGCGTCCCGGCCATCATCGGACGCGCGCCGGGCTCAGGCCGGTAGCCGACGTCCGGGCTGTCCGGTATGCCGGCAAACTCCACCGCAAAGTCGGCATCGCGCCGGGCGTGGCTGTGCATCGCCGTGACGAGCACGCCCTCAGCAAACTCCCTGGCCACCTCCTCTCCGCCGGTGACCTTCAGCACCTGTCCCGGGCAGAGCGTCGGGCAGCTGGTGGTGGCCTGCATCCGGGTCTGGCCGTTCAGATAACGCTCATGACGAAGACGGGCGTAAAACGCCCCGGACTCCGGCGCCGGATGGCGGTCATGGACATTCCCGGCGGTCAGGTAGTTATCTCCCCAGTGGTAAGCCTCACCAAAGGTGGTGGTCTCCCCGCGGGTGACATCCACCTGCGCGTTCATGTCCGCCGTCGCCTCGCGGTAGTTGTAGTCGCGGGTACTGACCTGCTGCTCCACGACGCGGTGGCGGCATGCCATCTCCCACACCGCGTCCACCCCGGCCGACTGCTGCCCTGACGGCGGGACCGAAGGCAACGTCAGCCCCTTCTCATAGCCCTGCTGACTGTCGCAGAACTCAGCGACGTCGATGTGCAGCCGCGTGTCGGCGGTAAAGCGAAACCAGATCCCCACCTCACCCAGCAGCCGGATGATAAAGCGCAGGTCATCCTCGCCGTACTGCATCACCTGCTCGCGGCGCGGATACGTTTTTGTCAGCGAGAACAGAAAATCCTGACCGCGCAGGCCGTGGCGCTCGCGGAGGATTTTTTCCACAATCTGCGGAACGGACTGGTCCTGGTAAATGGCGTTCTGGTGCGAGCGGTTAAGCAGCGCCAGGCGCGGCTGAAGCGTCAGCGCGTAGTGCGTTTCATCCCTGGAGGTACTGAGCCGTTCAAACCCCGTCACCACGCCCTGGATAACCCGCACGGGTTGCTGAACATTGATGCCGAAGCCCTGAGCCACCGGCGCCTGCAGCGTCAGGGAGGCAGCCTTCATCAGCATCATCTCTTTGCTGATGGCATGGTCTGCGCTGGTGAATTCAATACGGTAGCGGAACGGCTGGCTCAGGGCTTCATCGCCCTCGAAGGCCAGCACATCAAGCCCGGCTTCACATCCCTTCACCGAAAGCAGGTGGTGGTTGTGGCTGAACAACAACGATTTCACGCTACTCATCGGCGATTGCCCCCTCGTCAAACGCCATCACGACGCCTTCCTCTTCGTGATACCCCAGCGTCACCTGGCGCGGTTTCTGCCCCGCCGCCATATGGCTCAATAGCTGCTGACTCAGCGCCGGCAGGATCTGCTGATTCAGCAGACTGTCGACGTTGCGGGCGCCGGTATCCGGCAGCAGGCAGGCCTCGGTTAGCGCGTCGAACAGGCTCTCGCTGAGGGTGGTGGTGATTCCGTAATGGCAAGCCAGACGCTGACTTACCTGCCCGAGCTTCATGCCGACAATGGCGCGCAGCGCTCCCGCCGGCAGCGGACGGTAAATCACCGTCTGGAAGCGGGCCAGCAGCGCCGGCTGGAAGTGGCCGCGCAGCACCGGGCGCAGCAGCTCGTGCAGGTCTGATTCGCTGGCCTGCGGCTGTTCATCCAGCAGCTGCATCAGGAGGTCGCTACCGAGGTTGGCGGTCATCAGGATCACGGTGTTGCGAAAGTCGATTTCACGCCCCTCGCCGTCGCGCATTACCCCCCGGTCGAAGACCTGGTAGAACAGGTTCATCACATCGCGATGGGCCTTTTCCACCTCATCGAGCAGCACCACGCTGTAGGGGCGTTTGCGCACCGCCTCGGTCAGGATCCCGCCCTGGCCGTAGCCGACGTAGCCCGGCGGAGAACCCTTCAGCTGGCTGACGGTGTGCGGCTCCTGGTACTCGGAGAGATTGATGGTGATCAGCGCTTTCTCGCCGCCGAACAGCGCATCGGCCAGGGCGAGCGCCGTTTCCGTTTTGCCGGTGCCGCTCGGCCCGACCAGCAGGAACACCCCCTGCGGACCGTTCTCCGGCGTCAGGCCGGTTTTCGCGGCGCGCAGGCGCCGGGCAATAGCGCTCAGGGCCGCCTCCTGGCCAACCACCCGTTTGCCGAGACTCTCTTCCAGACTCAGCAGCTCCGTCTGCTCATCTTTCATTAGCGAGGAGAGCGGCACGCCGGTCCAGTCGGCAATCACCGTCGCCACGGTGCGGACGTCGACGTCCAGCCCGAGCAGCGGATTGCCCTGCTGGACGGCGATAAGCGCGGTTTGTAGATCGCTAATTTCCGCCTGGCGGGAGATATCGCGGCGACAGGCGAGCAGCGCTTCCGTCAGCTGCAGCTCCTGACCATACTGAGTTTCAAGGGTATTCAGCGCCAGAATAAGGCGGATCTCCTCCTGCTCAATGGCCGCCAGCCGATCGCCGCGGGCGCTGTTGCCCAGCGCAATATCTTCCAGCAGCGCCTGCTTCTCCATTGCCAGCGCGGTGAGCTGCGCCTTCATGCGGGTCAGCGGCTGAGGCACGGTATCCAAACTCATACGCAGGCGGGCGGAAGCGGTGTCGAGTAAATCCACTGCCTTGTCCGGCAGCTGGCGGCCGGTGAGATAGCGTCGTGACAGCGTCACGGCGGCGCGCACCGCATCATCCGTGATATGCACGCCGTGGTGGTCGGCATAGCGGGACTTCAGGCCGCGCAGCATCAGGCAGGCGGTGTCGTCGTCCGGCTCATCCACCTTGACCATCTGAAAGCGGCGCTCCAGCGCGGCGTCGCGCTCGAAGTACTGCTTGTATTCACTCCAGGTGGTGGTGGCGATAGTCCGCAGTTCGCCCCGGGCCAGCGCCGGCTTCAGCAGGTTGGCGGCATCCGCGCCGCCCGCCTGATTACCCGCGCCGATGATCGTGTGCGCCTCGTCGATAAACAGTAGCACCGGCGAAGGCGACTGCTGTACCGCCTCAATGATATTTTTCAGCCGCTGCTCGAACTCGCCTTTGACCCCGGCGCCGGCCTGCAGCAGACCGAGGTCAAGGGTGCGCACCGACACTGGCTTCAGCGCGTCGGGGACGTTGCCTTCGGCAATGCGCAGCGCCAGGCCTTCCACCAGAGCGGTCTTGCCCACGCCCGGCTCACCGACGAGGATTGGGTTGTTTTTTCGCCGACGGGAGAGAATATCCACCATCTGGCGGATTTCCGTGTCGCGTCCGAACACCGGGTCAATCTGGCCGTCTCTGGCTTTGGCGGTGACGTCGAGAGTGAATTTGTCCAGCGCGTTCTGCAGCGCCGGGTTGAGCCCATCCGCATTCAGTTCGCTGCCCGCAGGACGCCCCACAAATTCCACGTCCCCGCCATGGGGCTGCCCCCGCCGCCCCCCCCCCCCCCCCCGCCCGGGGTCCTCACCGTGGCCAGTCCCTTCGACGTTCAGC